>JAJRXG010000334.1 GCA_024276375.1 Bacteroidota bacterium
CACATAGCCTTTTGTTTTTTCTTGTCTCCAAACATGCGCTAAAAGTATGGTTTTTAAGATTGATGAGCTTCTTGATAAGGTTTGTCGTGTGCATAACATATTGCATAAAATAGGATTTCCCTTGATGAGCGAAACAAATCAACACCTCGCCACCACGCATTGCCAGCTGATAAAGTGCAGTATGTTATACACACAGGTTTGTCGTGTGATATCAGACCGTGCCCATAAACAGAACAACGATTGTAGGTTGACGATCACTACGCGAAGATTTTAGGGAAATTGCCTGTTACAGAAACCTTACAAGCTTCTCCTTTGAACTGTCATCAATACGTAGATGTTGTACGATTCGGAACCAAAAAACTGGAGGATCTTATCTTCTCCAACATTCTCTTATCTTCGCCAACGGAATTGTCTCACCAAAACTACTAGTTAAATCACTACCCGTCGAGCGGGATAGATTTGAAACAATATGACATTTAAAGAATTAGGGCTGGAGGATCAAATTTTGGAAGCGATTGGTTATATGGGATTTGAAACAGCTACTCCTGTTCAAGAACAAGCCATGCCACATATCATGGGAGGTCGAGACATATTGGCATGTGCACAAACGGGTACGGGCAAGACGGCAGCCTTCATTTTGCCTATATTGAACAATCTTGCCAAGAACCCGGTAGAGTATATCGATACAGTGGTAGTTGCTCCAACACGTGAGTTAGCCCTGCAAATAGATCAAGAGATTCAAGCATTTTCCTACTTTGTAGGAGCTCAATCATTTGCTGTATATGGAGGTGGTGGAGCGGAGGATTTTGAGAAGCAAAAAAGAGCATTGACAAAAGGAGCCAACATAATTGTGGCTACGCCCGGCAAGTTGATATCCCATCTTAATATGGGTTATGTCAAGTTTGATAGAGTCAATCACTTCATCCTTGATGAGGCGGATCGGATGTTGGATATGGGATTTTATGATGATATCATGAAGATTGCGAGTTATCTCCCAGAGGATCGTCAGACATTGATGTTTAGTGCCACGATGCCTCCCAAGATCCGTAAGCTCGCCAAGAATATCTTGCAGCCGGATCCTGCAGAGGTGAGTATCGCTATTTCCAAACCTGCAGCGGGCGTACTCCAGGCGGCGTATCTGGCATATGATAGCCAAAAAGCTCAGCTTATCAGAGGGCTGATACAAGACAAGCCCAACTATACGAGTATCCTCGTTTTTACATCTACCAAGAAGAAAGTAAACGAAATCGTACGAGCCCTTAGCAGAAGCAATTATTCTGTTCAGGCAGTATCTTCGGATCTCGATCAGAAGGATCGGGAAGCAGCCATACGGAAGTTCCGTTCAGGTGAGACCCGAGTTATCGTTGCCACAGATGTTCTTAGTAGAGGGATTGATATAAAAGGCATCAATCTCGTCATCAATTATGATGTTCCCAATGATGCTGAAGATTATGTACATAGGATAGGACGAACGGCGAGGGCAGATTCTACGGGCGTGGCAATCACGATTGTGAATCCTGATGACATGTATAAATTTTCCAAAATAGAAACTCTTATCGAGAGAGAGATACCCAAAATACCCCTACCCAAGGAAATTGGCGAAGGTCCTACATGGTCAACTGCCAAAACAAGAAATACGCGTGGTAGAGGTGGCAATAGCCCACGACATAAAAGTCGCCATTCTCCTCGATCTAAGCGAGGAAAATCAAAGGGTTATAAGAAAAATTCAAACCGAAGAAAGTAATAATACACCAATGAATTATGTTGATGAACACGGAGGAATTTTGGATCACTATCTTGACCTTCACCAAATAATTCTTCATGTTTGCATCTTTTTTGAAATCAGTACGGGATAACATGAAGTACTTACTATTCTTATTTTGCACATTGGCCTTTATCTCTTGTGATAAAAAAGTGTCCAATATATTGCCCTCTAATGATGGAATAGCGGATCTTCCATTTGCAAAAGCTCAAGATGCAAAAACCTATGCGGATCTGATACTCAGAGCACTCAAGACCAATCGGAAGCAACCGATATACGACCAACTTATAGATCGGACATCGATAAGTATCATTGAGTTTAACCGGATCATCAGTATGTATAGCACGGGTATCACCGGGCGCAAGGATTGGGAGATGAGAGATATATATGAGGAAAACAATTGGTCGGAGGCGACAGATGGTTTTGACTATGCTTGGCTAGATCCCAAGGGTCGCCTCGGTATTCAGATCAATATCCTTCCGGATAAAACTGAATCGGGATTCCGTCTCAAAAGACTTCAATTTAGAAGCCGGCTTGATGTGATGGAAAGTGTATCCATACCGGGAGGCCCAATAGACAACTATAAAAAATTAGAGTACAACTGGGACAAGAAATAGCTCTATCGCGTACCCGAAAGCATAGGTACAAAGGCACATGAGCCGTGATTTTCGCTTAGATATGTAGTTTTGCTGGTTTTTATATATCGCATCATCTCTTGACCGGATCTTCCTCCTTGAGGAATCACCATGATCCCTCCGATTTTTACTTGTTCAAATAATCGATGCGGAAAGATTTGCGTACCAGCCGTAACAATAATTTTGTCAAATGGAGCAAATCGTTGGGCACCTATATATCCATCTCCATAAAGCGTTCGAATCCGATGATATCCCATCTCATTGAGTAAGATAGATGTTTTATCAAATAGGTCGCGTTGTCGTTCTATCGTATATACCTTAGCTCCCATAACATACAACACAGCGGCTTGATATCCTGATCCCGTTCCAACTTCGAGAATCTTGTCCCCGGGCTGTACTTCCAATAATTGTGATTGCATTGCCACTGTATATGGCATTGAAATCGTTTGATCGGCTTCAATAGGAAAGGCGATATCTCTATACGCCCAATCTACAAACTCCTCATCGATCATAAAATGCCGTGGAATGGACAACATGGCTTGCAGTACTCTTTGGTCTGCTATTCCTTTGGCACTCAGATTGGCAATTAGTTTTTGTCGCAATCCCCGATGACGCGGACGATCAGATTTACGCACCTTTCTCTTCGAATCCAGACTATAATTCATATTAATATACTATAAATCAATGGCTAATATATTACATTAATATTGAATATATAAATATTCCTTATTAAAGTTGTATGCTGCCCGTCAGATGTGACAATACAGCAAGCCTCTGTATATTGTTACAATGGCAATAACTGTTTGTTTTGGGGCATATTAGGGTTAGAACAATTCGATTGTATCGCCGGGTTTGTACTTGTTGTCCTTATTGATGTTTTCTGATTTTGGGCTACCGGATGGGGCTGTGGGATCAGTTGAGTCTGTGTTGTCTTGAGCAGAAGAGATCAGTTTTGTACTCAATACTTTCCATTCTCCCAGCTTATTGCCAAGCGCTTTCCATCCTTTTACATCAATAAATGCTTCGAGATTGAGTGTTTCTTCATACTTTTTTCCTCCTTTTTTGTATGAATATTGTATTACAGGTTCTTTTTTGCTAGTTGCAAAAAATAGCTTTGAGCCACTTTCTTCGGAGATAAAGCGATACCGTTCATTGGTTTTGGCTGTTTCGATGTGAAATCTTTTGACTAGGGTCCATCCTCTACTTCCATCAAAATGAAGTGCTGAGATGACACTATCGCGGTTGATTTTGCGGGTTTCGATCCATTTGTCCATTTCAATTTTGCTATCTATGTCAATATCCCGGACTTCATAAGTGCCATCTTTGTAAAGACTTAGGATCTGATCTCCGGTATCAAATGCACCGAGATAGATTCCTCTTTGAGAGGTATTAATTCTACCACTTACCTCATCCATCCAGATTTTTTGAGCACCTAGAGTTGATTTACCTATCTCGAGAAGTGTTATTTTTTTGACAGGATATTTAGTTAGGATATTGCCGGCTGCTGCACGGCCTTTTATGGCCAGATCTCCAAAATCAAATTCGAAGATTTTTTTCTTCGCTTTGCATCCCGGAGATAGCATGACTTGTATGAGTTCAGACTCTCCATTGGGTTGAAAGGAAAAATAATGTACTCTTGAGCCTTTGGCACCTTTGGTCATATGATAGGGTTTGTCACGGGTGATGGCGGTAACATTAAATCGCTTAGCCATAGTTCTTCCGGATCGACCATCGGTATAGATGAGATTGTAAGTACTTCTTGAGTCGCCTTTTTTCCAGATTGCAGCATGAATAATATTGGAACCAACGAATACTTTGTCGCCTATGCGTTTGACTTGAAAGGTACCATCTTTCAAAAAAACAATGATATCATCGATATCGGAACAATCACATATAAAATCATCTTTTTTGAGAGCCGTTCCGATAAACCCTTCTTTGCGATTGATATAGAGTTTGGCGTTGTTGGCTACGACTCTGGCTGCTTTTATTGTTTCAAAGCTTGTGATCACCGTACGACGTTCTCTTCCCTTGCCATATTTTTCAAGTAGTTTTTCAAAGTATGAGATGGCGTATTCGGTCAAGTGGTCGAGGTGATAATTGACTTGATCGAGCTCTTCGATCAAGTTGGCCATAGCTTCGTCGTGTTTGAATTTGTTGTACTTGGAGATGCGTTTAATACGAATCTCAGTCAATTTTACAATATCATCATGCGTGATTTCACGCATGAGCCGGACTCTTGTCTCCTTGTTGCCTAAGTTATCATCGGGAGTGGCGACATACTGTCGAAGTCCCAGAAGGATACTGTCTAGAGCTATCTCAAAAGATTCGGCCTCTTCTATATCTCTGTATATGCGATTTTCGATAAAAATCTTTTCCAAACTGCTGTGATGCCATTTTTCTTCAAGTTCACCTTTGCGAATTTCCAGTTCTTGGCGCAACAATTCTTCGGTGTTGTAGGTAGAGATTTCGAGGATATCTTCAACCCGAAGAAAATGCGGTTTGTTGTCAATAATAATGCAAGCATTTGGAGAGATGGACACTTCACAAGAAGTAAAAGCATATAGAGCGTCTGTAGTTATTTCGGGAGATATTCCCGAGGGAAGATCTATCTGTATCTCGACATCTTTGGCGGTGTTATCGACAATTTTCTTGATCTTGATTTGCCCTTTTTCATTGGCTTTAACAATACTATCAATGAGCGAAGAGGTAGTCACACCGTAGGGGAGCTCTGTGATCAGTAGTGTAGATTTGTCGGCGACTTTGATCTTTGCTCTTACTTTTATTTTACCGCCTCTACGACCTCCTTGGTAATCGGAGACGTCTATAAAACCACCTGTCTGAAAGTCCGGATAGATCTTTACATTTTTGCCTTGCAGTATCTTTATGGAAGCTTTGATCAGTTCGATAAAGTTGTGCGGCATTATTTTGGTGGAGAGACCTACTGCGATACCCTCCACACCTTGAGTGAGCAACAGAGGAAATTTCATCGGTAGGGTGATGGGTTCCTTGTTGCGACCATCATAGGATAGTTGCCATTCTGTTGTTTGTTTATTGAATGCTACTTCAAGGGCAAATTTGGTCAATCGTGCTTCTATGTATCTTGGTGCAGCAGCACCGTCTCCCGTACGATTGTCACCCCAGTTTCCTTGAGTGTCAATCATCAATTCTTTTTGTCCCAGATTGACCATTGCATCACCGATTGCGGCATCCCCATGCGGATGATATTGCATCGTATGGCCGATGATATTGGCCACTTTATGATAGCGTCCGTCATCTTTCTCGCGCAGACTGTACAGGATTCTTCTCTGAACAGGTTTTAATCCGTCTTCAACTGCCGGTACGGCTCGCTCGAGAATAACATAGGATGCATAGTCTAGGAAGTATTCTTGATACATGCCATCAAGGGGTACAATCTTATCTTGGTTATTTTCTTCTGATATTATTCTTTTCATTTTGATTTATTGTACTTGTTCGGTTATGGTCAAGGTACGATGTCCTGCAAATATACATATTGCAAAAAACTCAAATATGAAATCTTTCATGTAACCTTTTTTCGGATGGTATTGTGCGTTTTGGGATTGGGCTCATCATTTGTTCATTTTCTTCATTGAGATGTAAGAGTTGGGGTAAATCCTAGTGGTTGGGAGATCTCTATACTTTATTTTCGCTAAGCGGGTACAAATATTTAAATTTTGAGATATCGAAGTTCAGTGTTTGCCCGTTTTAAAGTAACGCCAATCGTTTACGCTCATGTCTAACACACTATTTGTTGCTTTTCTTTTTTTGACAAGTTGGGCAATTATGGATGCTCAGTGTATTGATCCCGATGCTCACAATACGAGCCTCAATGCGCAGTGGATATCTTGTCAGGAGAGAGCCAATCCACTCAATGGACTACCATCGGGGCATTGGATCATGTATCAATTTGAGCAGATTTCTTCCATCGAGGGATTAAAAATCTGGAATGTCAATCACCCTGCTCAATTGGACAACGGTAGTGCGGAGATACGCATAGACGTATCAAGGGACGGCGGTATGTGGGAGACGATAGATACCGTATCGCTTGAGAGGGGAAGTGGTACGACGGACTATTTAGGAGAAGATATTGAGGGATTTGAAGGGATGGAGGCTCAATATGTGTTGTTGACTATGATCAGTAACCATGGTGGTGATTGTACGGGTCTGTCGGAAGTGCGTTTTACATTGGGAGAGGTGAGCACCTCCAATGAAGAAGTTCTGGTTGGATCCCTTAGGACATGGCCGAATCCTGCAGATCAAGTCATACGAATCCAGTTGAATGAACTCGTGGGAGAGCTTGATTCGTATCAGATTTCGGACATGTTGGGACGAGTTGTACATCGTCAAGAGGTGCTCAGACGAGGAGTTACACAGATTTTGAGTATATCAACAAGTGATCTCAATAATGGACATTATGTCATACAGTTGCGTGGATCCAAAGGGATCTTTGCTCAACCGATCATTGTGGTTCACCCTAATTAAGATATATAGTAATTGCTGATATAAATGAGTATTGTTGAACTGTAGTTTATACCCACAAGTTAAAAATCAATATCAATGAAAAATATACTTTGCCTTGTCATCCTCATCTTAGCGATATTGCCTGCTGTTGTAAGTGGTCAGATTTATGATGATTATCTTGGTGCGGGTCATGATCGTGGGATAAAAGTATGGACAAGTAGTGATCAGGGAAATGCTGTGGGGCAAAACACGATCAATGGAGAGGGATTAGATGCGATGAAGATGGAAGCGTCTCGCTTTTTGTCTCAAGCGGCATTTGGAGGAAACGAAGAAGCCATTGAAGCGCTCGTAGCGATTGACAATGATTTTTCGCAATGGATAGACGATCAAGTACAGGCACCTATATCATGGATGCTCCCTGCACTGTATGCGACAAGTGATAGAGCAGAGTGGCTTTTTTATCAAGAGGTGGACTCTACACAATCCGATCAGCGGTATTTTGGACCGTACTCCTTACACTTTGAATATACCTGGTGGGACAATAATCTAAAAGGTCAGGATCAGTTACGTCAGAGAGTAGCATTTGCTTTAAGCCAAATATTGGTTGTAAGTATCAATAGCAATTTGAGGGAATTTGGAGAAGGTCTTGCCAGTTATTATGACAACTTCATGCGGCATGCATTTGGCAATTATAGAGACTTATTGATGGCGATTACTTTAGATCCTAATATGGGCTACTATTTGAGTCATCTAAATAACAATAAGACCGATCTGGCTCGTGGTATCAATCCGGATGAGAATTATGCCCGGGAGATTATGCAATTGTTTAGCATAGGACTATACGAGTTAAACAATGATGGTACAAGAAAAACTCAAAATGGAGAATGGATACCGACATATGACAATAGTGATATCAAGGGGCTTGCCAAGGTGTTTACAGGCTTAAAGGGAGGAGGGTGGAGTGAAGCTGCGATTATGTATGGAGCAGATCCCAATTCTCCCGTTCCATTTGGAGAAGGAATTTATAGCATAGATAGAACAGTTCCAATGGTGATGGAAGAGGCTCAACATGAGCCGGGTTCCAAGACGATCGTCGGTGATTTCACTATACCCGGAGGACAGACCGGCATGAAGGATATTGAAGATGCCGTAAATCATCTTTTTATGCATCCCAATGTGGGGCCTTTTGTCGCCTATAGACTTATCCAGCGTTTGGTCAAATCCAATCCCACTCCTGCATATGTCAATCGTGTAGCATCCGTTTTCAACGACAATGGTTCAGGAGTGCGTGGTGATATGGAAGCGATGATTAGAGCAATTTTGTTGGATACTGAAGCCAGAACTTGCGTTGCGATGCAGGTGTCTGAACACGGAAAGTTGAGAGAGCCTATACTTCGTTTTACACACATCATCAATGCGCTTCCACACACCAATCCAGATGGATACTATTGGAACAATAGTTATGATTATTGGGAGGACACGAAGCAGATGCCACTTGCAGCACCTTCGGTATTCAATTTTTATCTTCCTGATTATCAGGCTCAGGGAGCGATCACAAGTCAAGGTTTGAACGCTCCGGAATATCAGATTCATAACAGTCAGACTTCATTGGGTTATCTCAATCAAACACATAAATGGACGATGTGGAGTGAAGATGGAGGATTGTTTTTCTGGGATTGGGTCGGAGAGGATGCCGATGGCAATGATTTGACACCAAATGTTGATTCAGATCTTCGCTCATTGGCACCATTGGCGGAAGACCCCGAGACGATTATTAATCATCTTGATGTGATGTTGACCCATGGTCGGCTTTCGAGCGAAACCAGAGCTATTATCAAGAATGCCTTGACACAAGTGCAATATGGAGATTATCTCCTCAATAGGGTGCGACTTGCGGTATATCTCTTTATGATTTCGCCTGATTACGTCGTACTTAAATAAATCAAAAATGAGTAAGAAAAGACACATTTCGAGAAGAAAGTTCATCAAGCACTCCGGTTGTGCTGCGATGGGCGGTGCTACTTTATTTTCCACTTTATTAAATCTCAAAGCTGCCAATGCTGCTGCATTATCGGATAGTTCGGTGCTTGGGGCGGGCGATTATAAGGCTTTGGTGTGTATCTTCTTAGATGGCGGCAATGACTCTTACAATATGTTGATACCGACCTCTACATCGGAGTATGATGATTATGTGAGTATTCGCAAGGAGATTGCGTTGGCCAAAAATACACTTCATAACTTAGCACCATTGAATACGGGGAGTAGAACCTTTGGTCTGCATCCTTCCATGCCCAATTTAAAAACATTGTTTGATCAGGGCAAGGCTGCTTTTGTTGCCAATGTGGGTACATTGATAGAGCCGATGACGGTGGATGAATTTTGGTTAGAATCCAAAAGAGCTCCACTGGGATTGCTTTCTCACAGTGATCAGACGCAACAATGGCAGACAGCCTTACCACATGAGAGAGCGGGAGTGGGTTGGGGTGGACGCATAGCGGATATGATCAATCAGATGAATGACAATCCAAGCCTCTCGATGAATTTATCAATGGGTGGGACTAATATATTTCAAACCGGTCAGGAGGTAGGAGCTTATACGATGAGGGGTAATACTCCATTTTTTGATAGTGATGGAATGACCAAATTATCTCCGCTCAGTGGTATCTATGGATACGACAGTGATTGGAATCTGATGCAGATACGTCAGGAAGCAATGAACAATATCTTGGATCGCACCTATGCCGATATATATGAGGATACTTATGCCAATATTACGAGAGTGGGAAGAGATGGTTGGTTGGCTTATGCGGGTGCTCTGAATAGTATAGATTTAAATACGAGTTTTAATTCATTGTCCGGCAATTATGAGGAAGGTGTGCATTCCTTGGGTTGGGTTGCAAAGATTATTGCGGCTCGAGAGCAGTTGGGGTTCAAACGCCAGACGTTTTTTGTCCGTTTTGATGGTTGGGATCATCATGACGAGGTACTCAATGCACAGACCTTACAACTGGGAGAAGTAGATCATGCGATCAATCAATTTCAATTGGCGATGCAAGAATTAGGAATGGAAGACAGCGTTGTAAGTTTTGTTATTTCTGACTTTGCCAGGACGCTTGGTTCTAATGGCAATGGAACAGATCATGCCTGGGGTGGCAATGTGATAACTGTAGGAGGTCCTGTGCGTGGTCAGCGCATCTATGGGCAATATCCGGATACGCTCAAACCCAGTGACAACATATATGATTTGGGAGGAGGCATTGTGATGCCTACGACTTCTGCGGATTTATATTTTGCGGAGTTGGCACATTGGTTTGGAGTATCCAAATCCAATCTCGAAACGATCTTTCCGAACTTGATTAACTTTTATGATTATCGTACGGATCCCAACAACCCTTTAAATTTTTTAGACATTGCATAGGGGTAAACTGTCTTAGGACGGGTCTTAATAGTAGAGATAAGGAGTTAGATAGTTTTTTCATACGTTTTATTGATAGGGAGCTTTAGGGGCTCCCTTTTTTTTGTTGGGTATTCAATGCGGAGTCTGATCCCAGCGTTTGTTTATGGAAACACAAATGTGTCTTTGGTTACACAGGCATCACGGATAAAATTGCTATTTTGTCGCTAAACAACATAGACTATGAATAGACTCATAATATTTCTTTTTTTGATATTTATCGTGGTGAGCTGTGAAAGCCAGAGCGATAAAGTATCAAACGCAGCAGTTGAGGAAACATCGACACAACCTGCGTCTAGTAGTACGGTACGGACGTACAGCAATATTACAGTATCTGAAGCAGCCCGCAATAAAGATGCTGTATTTTTGGATGTTCGCACTCCCAAAGAGGTGGCTCAAGGCAAGATACCCGGAGCTCTTCAAATAGATGTAAAAAATTCAAACTTCAAGGAAGAGGTGAGCAAGTTGGATAAAAGCAAAACATATATCGTTTATTGCAGAAGTGGGAATAGGAGTGTAAGAGCTTCGGCAATCATGATAGATTTGGGTTTTGAAAATATCATCAATATGGAAGGGGGATATAATGCTTGGAAAGACGAAATGCAGTAATTAAAGAAAACAGATGCCCAATTACATCCGTGTTTTTTTAGATGGATATGGAGGTTATGCTTCATATGTGTGGCATGAGATTACCCATCCTTCGCTTCATAATTATTTTTATTGGCTCATCGCAATCTCCTTGTTTTTTATGGTCTTGGAGTGGATGCGACCTTGGAGGGAAAATCAGCCGAGATTTCGCAAGGATTTTTGGTTGGATGCATTTTACATGTTTTTCAATTTCTTTATTTTCTCACTTATCATCTATAATGCCGCGTCGGATGTAGTTGTAAGCTTCATTAATTTTCATGTCAATCATTTGTTGGGTATTGATTTGAAGGCCGTCAATCCATTGCAAAGCTGTCCCATGTGGTGTACACTATTGGTAGGATTTGTGGTTCGTGATTTTGTTCAATGGTGGACACATAGATTGCTGCACAAGTCCGAAGCTTTGTGGCGATTTCATAAGGTTCATCACAGCGTTGAGCAGATGGGATTTGCCGCACATCTAAGGTATCATTGGATGGAGACAATCGTGTATCGGACTATCGAGTATCTGCCATTGGCATTGTTGGGTATCGGTTTGTATGACTTCTTTGTCATACATATCTTCACGCTTGCGATTGGACATTATAATCATTCTAACATCACTGTGAGTGGCAGGGTGACAGGTGGCATTTTAGGTGGATTGATTGGTATTGCCATAGCGATAGAGGCATTTGATATTCACCTATTGGCGGGAGCAGATAGTATGACTCGGATATTGGCGGTACTGGGAGGAGTTGTTTTGGGATATATGGTTCTTGCTCCTATTATGAAGAAGGTATTCAATCATCCGGAGATGCATATATGGCATCATGCTTATGACTTGCCGGAAGACAAGCGATTTGGTGTCAATTTTGGGATCTCTCTTGCTTTGTGGGACTATCTTTTTGGTACAGTGTATATGCCACATTCTGGACGTGATATTAGACTTGGGTTTCCCGGAATTGAATCATTTCCGCAGACATTTGTAGAGCAAGCGACATATGGGTTGGGTAAGGAATAAATGTCCATGGCTTATGTTTTGGATAGATGGTTAGGATAGAATCGTCGGTTGTTTCCATTCAATTCTAAGTGCTGATGCTTGTCCTCCGCCCGGGTTATCAAACATCTTTCTACCTGCGACCTTCCCTTCTAAGCGCAGATAGAATCGCAGGGCTTTAACGTTTTTCTCAAATACCCAGAGATACATAGGTGATTCCGGTCTTTGGTTAGTGACCCATCGGCCAGCACAGGATAGGAGTAGCGCCCCTATCCCTCGACCATATCGATCAGGTTGTACATGAAGGTTATCCAGATATGCTCCCCAACGCTGATGATAATCCAAAAAAGTGCATACAAATCCACTCAAGCTACCTTCC
>JAJRXG010000335.1 GCA_024276375.1 Bacteroidota bacterium
CCACATTTGCTCCTAATGCGGACAACAAGAGATCTGTTTCCCGGATTTGACAATTGTATTAAATTTCTAGGTGTGGGTATCGTAGTAAATTTGGTTGTATCCGCATTAAACCCTACTTGAAAATCATAGAATGTTGCATTTTGTGCTCTGTCCCAAGAGACAATGACATTCCCATTATTGTTGTCCGTAATCTTTATCCCTGTTGGCATAAAGCATTTCTCCAAACATAATTCTTGGTTCAAAAACAGGGGATTGGAGATAGAAACACAGCTTTTTATGCTATCAATATGTTCTCCAAGCCCAATTTCTGAAGACCCTAAAATATCTGTTACCAATCTAAGTTCATACCATCCATCTTCAAGGGAATCAGGCAAGGGCAATGGAGTCGGAGAAACCCATCGTATGAGACCCGAGGAATCCGTGATTACATAGGCATCCAATGAATCGTAATCTAAGGAACTTACTATATTCAGTTGAGTATTGTTTGCAACATTGCACATATCAATTCTGGAAGATCCATCTGACAACTTTATCTCTACTATCTCCGGAACACACGGGGGAACACAGGCTTCAGGTTCTTGTCGGAAGATAGGCAGCGCATTGGATAGACCAAAGCAACCATCTAAGTCGTATAAGTTGTCGGGGATGATCAACCAAAAGTCATCGTAAGTAAGATGAAAAAGATAAACTACATTGTCACCTTGATCAAATGGGGGAGACATCAAGGCAAGATTGGGAGCGGATTGCCTGACATTGCCGTTTCTATCAGTCAACAACCAAAGAGCGTTAGCACCATGTGTCTTGCTCAAAATGAGCGACGCTAAATCAAATTGCTCTGATATGCTCTCTCCAGGGCAAAGAAATATGGGATTTGCATTGATTTGATCTCCGGATATAGAGCATTGTACTTCACAGAGGCTTGGATCTTTGATTTCTATGGTTAGTGCGTTGGACCATGCTATACAGCCTTGGATGTTGTAGTACTTCAATCCTTCAACGCCTCCGATGACTTCTCCTTGATAACTCAAGTTTTTAAGTTGATATATTCCTTTTTCAAAATCACCAAATTCTGAAAAATCTTGACTACCCCATGCGAGGATGGTTCCTTCATTATCGATAATGACCCATTTGGATGAAGTACCTGAGACATCTTCTAATCGAATCTCATCGAGTATCGATAAATCCGAGGGGCATAAAGATATTTCTTTTTGATTATTAGGGCCTATCAAATAGCCTCCGGACATACCTCCTAGAGCAATATGGATACTATTTGAGAAATCATAACACCCAACCAGATTTCTTATGTTAGCACCTACGTTGGCTCCGAGCAACTCTCCATTAAAAGATAGATGCCGTATTTCTAACTCCTGTCCCATAAATCTGTTGAGATCCATGGATGTACTCCGGCTGAATCCTAGAATATTTCCTTCCATATCCAAGATCAACCATATTCTGTTTTCGCCCTGTTCATCTCTTAATTTTGTTTCTATTATATAGTTTTCGTTTTCCTCACAAAACGCTACCTCTGTGAGACCTCCTATGGTTGAAACTAAACCTCCATTGGCATAGCAAGTATCAGGTGTCTCAAATACCATAGTCAATATGGGCCCTTGTAAAAAATCGAATCTTGAGAAAAATTGCATCTCAGACTCCTTACCCGTTTCCTGTCCCAGAAGTACCCAACCAAAATTAGTTGAATCATTTTCTATCCATTCGCGTACGTCTCTAATTAGGGTATAACCAGTGATATCTGAAGGTTTATTAATATTGATAAAAGATCGTGCACTCGGGAGGATGCTATAATCTGATCCAGGAAGTTTCCAACTTTGTCCATCTCCTGAAGTTCTCAACCAAGTTGCATTTTGAGAGGAATCTTGGAGGTCTGTTCCTTTCCACGGGGTTAATATTCGATGCAAGGATACAATTGCCGGCCTTTGGTTGTTGCCCGTGAGGGTCAGCGTGGCCCGAACTAATTTTCCGGGAGGGACTTGAGAAAAATCAAACCTTAAGAGACTCCTATTTACTGCCTCTTCTGCATCTGTACCAATGACCAGCTTGGTGTAATCTATCGAACTAACTCGGTCTTTGATGGTAACATCCTCAACAGCAGACAATGAAACAATCGTCGTTTTTTGAGCTCCTAATTGTACTATGAATTTGCTTAGAACTAATATTCCTATTAATAAATGTTTCATATTTGAGATAATATTGATGAATGACCCCGTTCACATCAATTTAATTCAATGATTGCTTCATTGATTAGAACAAATCTCAGATATGGGCTATGGATAACTATACGAAGATAGGAATTTATTGTTAAATATTACAATACATTACGTTTAATTGTTATGTGTATTAATATAATAATCAATCTATAATGACATATTGTCACAATATTAAAAGTTGGGTACTGTCCTTATTAGAATTGAGAATGATTATTAAATATTTATTGTCACATTTCTAAATTGTGTCAGTAGCAAAGAACTCTAGTCTTTAGAAATGTCGTGGTTTTACATGCAGAAGTAAATAGATTGATTCTTTAGTTTTCAAAGGGCATAACTTCTAACTTCTCTTAATGGATACATTTCTACAGGTTCTACGCTAAGAATCAATAAAACAATCGCTTACCAAAATAATTCGGCAAGCGATTGTTATAGATAAAATCTTAGAAAGTCAACTAATGCACTATCGCAAACCGCTTTTGAACAAGCAATGTGCCTTGAGTATGTATTGTAATCATATAAATACCGGCTTTTAACTGACTTATATCTACTTGTTGAGACCATAAATCCGCGTTACTTATCTGCTCAAGAACCTTTCTACCCTGTATGTCCCAAACTATTATTTTGTCATTATCACTAGCAGGTTCATAGCTTATATTAATTGATTTATAAGCTGGATTGGGGTACAACTCCATCGTTCTTTCGACTACTTTAAAATCTCCATAAGCCTTGTATTCTAGATTGCGGTCACTGCTGCGCGAACTTGATTGGTCACCTGAGGGTGTATATGAAATGGTATCAGAATATTCCGAATAACCATCAGAGCATATGGCACGTACCTTTATAAGCAATGTTCTATCATTGATAAAAGAGACCCTAATCTTACGTCCACCAACGGGAATGTTTACAAAGGAATTCGGTAATCCTTCGTATCCTATTCTTATTTCATAACCCAATGCCAAAGCTACTTTATCCCATCTAACCGTAACTCTCCCATTTCCGTATTCAGTTATAAGAACATTTAAAGGTGCATGGCATACATTGTTGCAATCTATTCGATCTACGGTGATCGGATTAGAAAGATCATAACATCCGGACAAACTAAAAATGTTACTTCCTAAAGAAGCACCTGACAATCCATCTTCGTAGCTCATATGCCAGACTTGACATATCCCAACACCCGATGTTTCAAAGTCAAAGCGTGAAGCATTTGGCAAGGCCAGTATTGTCCCTTCAATATTAGTTACAACCCATCTTGAATTATTTCCGGTGTTTTCCACCAACCTCGTGTCAAATGGATCAGGTCTCCCATCACCCGTACATACTGTTATTTCTGTTGCTCCATTGGCTGTCGTGATTATTCCTCCATCAACAGCGCACTCCTCTATGATATCACAATCGTCATCGGAGAGTCTGATCACTTCGATAGTATTGGAGAGGTCAAAGCATCCCTCGAGGTCATTGATATTGGCATCGGCTTCAAGACCTGTGAGATCTCCATCGTAGCTGATGTGCCATACGAGGCAAGTTCCTGCAGGCGCAACATCAAAGTTGACATCGGTATAATTGTCTGGCAAGCCGAGGATTTTACCATCTATATCGGTGATGATCCAAGCGGAAGAGCCGGAAGCATCCTCCGAAAGGGTTATGGCACCATCATCTATATGATCAGCTTCACCGTCACCCACACAGAAAGAGAAAGAGCCACCTTCGAGAGTTCCACCCTCGACATTGCAAGTGTTGGGACAATCGTCGCCTGAGACTCTATTGACCGTAATCGAATGAGATATA
>JAJRXG010000041.1 GCA_024276375.1 Bacteroidota bacterium
ATCAGATTTACGTACTACGGATACCATTGCCGCAGAGGTCATGAGAGATATGTATAAGAATGCTCCGGAAGATATTCGCCAACAATTGAGGGACAACATACGATGGATCGAACAGGCCGAGGAGCATCAACTGGTCGTAGGATCTCAAGCACGCATACTGTATGCAGACGCAGAAGGTAGGATTAAAATCGCCTCGGCATTCAATGATGCAATACGCAGTGGTCGGCTTTCAGGTCCAGTGATTCTGGGGCGCGATCATCATGATGTCAGTGGTACGGATTCCCCCTTTCGGGAAACCAGCAATATATATGATGGCAGTCAATATACAGCAGATATGGCGATTCACAATGTCATCGGTGATAGCTTTCGAGGCGCAACCTGGGTATCCATTCACAACGGTGGTGGAGTCGGATGGGGAGAAGTTATCAATGGAGGATTTGGCATGTTTCTCGATGGCAGCGATCAAGCTCAGAAAGGCCTGGAAGGCATGCTTTTTTATGATGTGAACAACGGTATCGCAAGAAGAGCTTGGGCACGCAATCCGGGCGCACTCAGTACCTTACGACGACAGATGCTGACTTGTGATGATCTTGATGTAACGCTACCCAATATCGTTTCCGATTACATTATTGATGCATTGATATGAAGAATTATCACCCACCGGCTTCTGAGTTATGGCAGGGACGCCGTTCTGACCTACACTTGTATTGGCATGAACATGTAGTACCTGTCAATCTCAAAAAAGACACCACCTTAACATCCGATGGTGTCGCTCTCCTAGGCTATTCATGTGATGAGGGAGTACGTCGCAATCGAGGTCGAGTGGGCGCATCGGCGGGGCCCGACGCCATACGAGGCAAGATGGCCGTTATGGCTTGGCACTGCGGCATATCACCTGTATATGATTGCGGCAATATCGCTTGTGTCAATGGAGATTTGTCCACCGCACAACGCTCGTTAGGCAAGGCTGTTCATGCTATACTTTCCAATGGCTCATTTCCGATTGTATTGGGTGGTGGCCATGACATTGCTTATGGTATGTATCAGGGTATCCAGTTGTATATGGAGGCCAAAGCCAGCAAGGGCAGATTGGGTATCATTAATTTTGATGCTCATTTTGATTTACGCAAACCCAAACCCAAAGGAAACTCCGGAACTCCCTTTTATCAGATTGCCCGCAAGGAAATGTCACGAGGATCGAGCATAAACTATTACGTCTTGGGTATTCAGAGGAGTAGCAATACACAAGACCTATTTGATCGAGCTCAAGAACTCAATGCTACCATAGTGACAAATGATGAATTGCACAATGCCAATATATCCGGTCTTTCTGAACAACTCGAACAGTTCATGAAGCACTGTGATAAGATTTATTTGTCCATTGATATGGATGTTTTTGCTTCGGCTTATGCTCCTGGAGTCAGTGCCCCTTCAGCGCTGGGATGTACGCCGAACGTCGTGTTGCACCTCATACAAATCATCGCATCTTCAGGCCGATTGATGTGTATGGATATAGCGGAGATGAATCCCCTTTATGATATCGATGACCGCACAGCGCAATTGGCCGCAACTATTGTAGAGCATGTGGTGAGAAGTCGATCGATTAACAACTAATCATCGTTTTTGTGCCACTACATCAGCCCCAAAACTATAGTATGGACATGAGCAGATGCGATATGTATTTACTAATTGCTTTAATGGCATGAGTGCCCAGTGGTCACTATTCTTTTAGATTAAAATATGGATTGTATATCAGCCCAATGATGTTGCCAAAAGGATCTTTTACTGTCGCAGTCATCATCTCTCCTCCGGGATTATAAGGCTTTTCGTTTTCTGTCGCACCGAGTGTGATAAGACGGTCATACACCTCTTGAATGTTTTCAACACCCCAGTAGGATACCACGCTCTCCAATTTTTGCGTAGTGGGGTTAGCTTCGGGTTGAAGCCCTAGTTCATAACCACCGATATTAAATCCCACATAGAATGGCTCATCAAAGTATGGTTGAACTTCAAACGCCTGGGCATACCAATCCCGAGCCTTCGCAATATTTCCTACTTTATAAATTGTAGTTCTTAATCCTAAGATGGATGATTTCTTCATTGGGGCATTTAAGGAGGAAGAGGCAGGGCTCTACTGTGCCATAGCGAAGATACTAAACATGCTCCAAATCCCAAGGCATAATAATATTCTCATGAAAGATTGTTTAGAAAGGTCTAAAGGGATACTCATCGATTGATATAATGAGAGGTTGTATAAAGAGGTCTTACGGAGGAATAATCTAACATACGATAATTGTTACATTTTACCAAACCATGGGAATAACAGAAGTGTGATATTCTTCTATGCATCTTGCAAAATCAACTCAGTTTGAATAGTTATAGGATAGCAAATGATTGCGTGAGCAATCATCTCTAAACATGATCCGAATCATTGATAACTGTTGATTTATTTTTTAATATTCCATAAAAATGTTACTATTCAGGAGGGGTGCTTTTGAGATAAAAAAAGGCAATTTTTTCGTCAGATGACGCTTATTTTTTGAGGCATAGCAGCGCTACGGCGAAAAAAGTAGCGGAAATATGACGGGGAAAGTGTTTTTTTTAGCCAAAATGACGCCTACTTGAATAGTAACTATCAAAGTGCTATTTTTAAATATGTCATGTAAGTCCTTAACCCAAGTACGAAGTATAGAAAATCAATGATGTATGATTGACTTTTACAGGGAATTAAATCAAAAAGTGACTTTTACGGGTGAAGACTCGGAATTACTTGTTAGCTATATCGTTAAGAATGAAGATGAATTCGTGGAGTTTGAC
>JAJRXG010000336.1 GCA_024276375.1 Bacteroidota bacterium
ATTTGGGCAAATAGAAATAAGGACCCGAACCCTGTGCTATAAGATTTCTGGCATTGTGAAAGAAAAACAAACCAAAATCTACAAGGCTACCACTCATAGGATGTCCATCCATGCGTAGATGATTCTCGTCCAAATGCCATCCGCGTGGCCGCACCATTAGTGTTGCCGTCTGATCATTGAGGCGGTACTCTTTATTCTTACTGGGGTGGTTGAACGTTATGGTACGCATGACGGCATCACGCAGATTGATCTGGCCGTCCATATTATTTGTCCACGTAGGAGCATTGCTGTCCTCTAGGTCAGCCATAAATACATTGGCGCCAGAATTTAAGGCATTGATAATCATCTTGCGATTGACGGGACCGGTGATCTCTACTCTACGATCCAACAAGTCAGCAGGAAGTGGCGCCACTTCCCAATCAGACGTACGTATATCAACTGTCTCCGGCAGAAAATCCGGTAGGATACCGTTGTCTATATCCGCCTGACGATCATGCCTTGCCCGTAGCAAGTCTTTGCGTCGATCGTTAAATCGCACATGCAATTGCTTTAAGAACTCAAGGGCATCATCTGTAAGAATCTCCTTATATCCCGGTCGCATCTGTCCTGTTATAGACAACTGAGTTAAATCTGTAATCGAGCTTGTCATCATATTTAGTATGTTTAGTATTAGTGAATTCTGGACAAATATATAGTTTTTTATCATTTAGCGGATTTTCCGCTATTAAATAATAAAATTCTTTTTCGTGATTTACTCAAAATAGTCGAACTTGCACTATATTGGAGATGACTACTTAAAACTCTAAATTTCAAGGGGATACCCTATCATGACACCTCCCAATAGTGGTCATAACAAATAATCCAATGGGGTAAAAAACGGAACAATACATATGCTCAACGACAATGAGATTCTTAAATTGATACTGGGATTTAAAGTCCGCTATCTGCGACAGAAAAACAATCTTTCCTACAAGGAAATTTCTGCCATTAGCGGACTGTCCAAATCCTACATCAATGATATCGAAAAAGGCAAAAAATATCCCAAACCGGACAAAATCCAAGCTTTGGCGCAAGCTTTCAACATGGATTATAATGACCTGGTAAGTACAACGGCATCCAAGAAACTGCAACCCATCCTCGATCTACTCAATTCGGATTTCTTTAAGCTCTTTCCTATGAAAGAGTTTGGTATAGACTCCGAAAAACTCGTTGATGTACTCTCCAATGCCCCTGATCGACTCAATGCCTTTATCAGTACCATCATCAAGATGGCCAGGCGTTATCAGATAGACAAAGAGCAATTTTATCGCATCGCCCTGCGATCATACCAAGACATGCATGACAATTACTTTCCGGATATTGAAAATGCCACAAAAACATTCTCTCAAGAATTTAACCTCAATCGAAAAAAAATAATACCCACTAAGAAGTTGGAGAGCATCCTAAGCGATACTTACAACATAACAATAGATCGCAATACACTCAATGAAAGTCCCAACTTGTCATCGTTCAGATCATTCTTCAGCCAATCGCAAAACATTCTTTTTCTAAACAAGCACTTATCCAATGCTCAAGAAAATTTTCTGATAGCCAAAGAACTGGGATTTCAATACCTCAACCTCGGTGAACGCCCATTTGAAACAAGATTGGACAAAGAAGCTTCTTTTGAAAAACTCTTGAGCAACTTCAAGGCTTCATACTTTAGTGCCGCATTGATGATGCCCGAAAACGCCATTGTCAAAGACCTCCACCAAGCCGGACTCAGACCCCGATGGCACGACAATCTCGTTCATCGCCCACTAAAAAAATACAATGTTACACCCGAAACATATCTCCAACGCTTGTCCAACCTTCTTCCCAAGCACTTCGGTATTAAGGATATCTTCTTTCTAAAAATGGAAACAGCCGAAGAACTGCGCTCATACGCCATGACTAAAGAGCTCCATCTATCTCAGCTTCATTCTCCTTATAAAAACGAATCCAATGAACACTTCTGTCATCGCTGGGCTTCTATCAATGTGCTTAAAAAAATAAGAACGGCGGATATCTCAAAAAACTTCAAGGGACGCATCGTAGATGTACAGATATCCCAATACTGGGAGACCAACAACGAATACTTTATTGTCTCTATCGCCAATCCCAACTCCTTTGGCAGCTCTATACCCAATAGTGTTACCCTCGGATTGATGATCACACCACAATTGAAGGCGGCTTTTAGTTACCTAAAAGACGATAAGATCCCGATCAAAGTCGTCAATACCACTTGCGAACGATGCTCCATGCCCGATTGCGATAATCGCGTCGCCCCTCCTGTCATCATCGAAAAAGAAAACTACCAACAAATGCTCGCTGAAGAATTGAAAAAACTGGATCGCAATGAATCATAGGGTTACTATTCAAAAGGGTACTTTTGAGATAAAAAAAGGCAATTTTTTCGTCAAATGACCCTTGCTTTTTGAGGCATAGCAGCGCTACGGCGAAAAAAATAGCGGAAATATGACGGGAAAAGTGTTTTGTTTAGCCAAAATGACGCCTACATGATAGTAACGTCATAGGAGAAAAAACATATTGAACCCTATTGTTAGATTGGAAAAATTGGACACGCCACTTAGATACTTATACTTACACTTCTGCTCCGCGCTCTCCCAATACTACACTCAACTCCCCAATCAATATGTCCACATGACTTTTTTGAAAACATAGCGGAGGTTTTATTTTCAACACATTGTGATCTACACCATCAGAATTCATCAATACCCCACGCGTCCTCAATCGATTGATGATATATGAGGTCTGTAACGGCGCCGGAGTATGTGCATCGCGATCAACTACGAGTTCCACTCCGACAAACAATCCATGACCCCGGACATCTCCAATGATGGGAAAGTCTTTTTGCAATTGCTGCAATCGTCGCGCTAGGTACAACCCCACCTCTGAGGCATTCTCTTGCAGATCTTCATCCTCAATAATACGCAAGACTTCCCGCCCTATCACACAAGACACCGCGTTGCCCCCAAAGGTGTTAAAATATTCCATCCCATTAGAAAATGCTTCAGCTATCTCCATACTTGTTACCACTGCACCCAGCGGGTGACCATTGCCCATGGGCTTGCCCAAGACAACGATGTCAGGCACTACATCATGCAACTCAAAACCCCAAAAATGCGATCCAATACGTCCAAATCCCACTTGCACTTCATCAGCGATACACAGACCTCCAGCCGCTCGAATCAATTCATACACCTTCTGAAAATACCCTTCGGGTGGTACAATCTGCCCACCACAACTCATGATACTCTCTCCGATAAATCCGGCTATACCACCGACTTGCTCCACGATCCGATTGACAACTTCTTGAGCATGAGTTGCATAATCCACACCGGATGTCTCTGGGTGCTGATATAGCCCTCGATACGTATCCGGCAATGGAAGTAAATGCGTAGCGGCAGGCAACCCGGAGCCTCCCTTACCGTCAAATTTATAGCTGCTCACATCAATACAAGCTTGTGAATTGCCGTGATATCCCACTTCGATTGCCACCGTATCCTGCTGACCGGTGTATGTCCGTGCCAGTCTCAATGCCAGTTCATTGGCCTCAGTGCCGGAATTGACAAAAAAAACAACATTCAATGGATCCGGAAACTTAGCTTGCAAATCCCGAGCGTAGAGCACAATCTGTTCATGAAGATATCTTGTATTGGTATTGAGCAGTGCATGTTGTTCGCGTGCAATCTTTGATACCCTTGGATGTTGATGTCCCACATGCGGTACATTGTTGACCGTATCGAGATACCTGCGTGCATCTGCATCATAGAGATAG
The DNA here is from genome assembly GCA_024276375.1 of Bacteroidota bacterium. Taxonomy (GTDB): domain Bacteria; phylum Bacteroidota; class Bacteroidia; order Chitinophagales; family Saprospiraceae; genus JAJRXG01. The sequence goes on from JAJRXG010000336.1 coordinate 3,821, forward strand.
ACACCGGATGCCCGCACGATGTGCAAGGGATTCTCATAAGTCAGGGTGAGATTGGGTGACAAGTGTTGCCTTCGGAGTTCAAGGATATCTTTCTTAGACAATCGATTTACTTCTTCATATTGCAATGTTTCATGGAGCAAGTGCCGTGGATCCGGACAGATGCTCTTCCAAACCGCCCTTTCCGATGGAAATACTACTCCAGGAAAATCGCCCTTGTAATCCAACATGTCAAGTATGATTTGAAAATGCACGTGAGGCGGCCAACCACCATTTTCAGCACTGTCTCCCATCCTTCCTAACTCCACTCCCCGACTGATCAACTGTCCCACTTGCCTTTTTTTCAATGTGTCTTTCGACAAATGACCGTACAACGCATAAAACCCAAACCCCTCAGATACTTCATGCCGTACAATAATAGTCGGCCCATAATTGCGCTCTCCCGTATTGTCCTGAATAGCGTGGATCATCCCATCAATCGGCATATAGACAGGACTTCCCGCTGCAGCCCAGATATCTACACCGAGATGTACTGTCCGCCATTTTGAGCCATCATTGCCCATGGTTTTATATGCCTCCGTAGTATAGAAGGGTCGTACTTCATCATATCCTCCGATACCGGTAGAGGCTTTTTGCTCACTGAGCATTTGCCGGATGGCATGCTCAAAATCTACAAGAGATTCAAATCTCCTATTGGCACCCAGAACTGTACTTCCCACATCCAGATCAAGATGGGCCAACGATCTGCGGTCACATTGAACCATAGGAGCAAGATCAACCTTCTTTTGCCTTGCCCAAGCATCAAATTTTGAACGTTCCTCACAAGCCTCATACCCACAGGCATGGCGAAAGAAACAGAGAGTTCTCCGCGGAGATATCTCCCTCATATGAAACAATAATTTCCAAGCAGGATCTGCACTGACTTGCAAATATGCATTGTCCGGCGCTTCTTGAAGATTCTTAGCCGCCATGATAGCGGTCGTTAGAAGCCGTGCCGTAATCATACTGTACAACACCGCCAATTCCCGCTCCTCTAAAGGATAAATCTGATGATACCCTTGAAGCACTTGACACATCGACTCAATGGGATCTGCTTGATCCATGCCGGCATATGCACAAGCGATGGCGACATCATTGATGGTATGCGTATAAACCACATCACCGAAGTCAATCACACCGGAAATGCTCAACGCATCCCCCTTCAGCCTTGTCAAGAGATTCTGACCATGCGCATCATTATAATTTACCCCTTGTCTAAGATGCTCCAACTGAGCGTATGTCGAAGCCTCAAACGATGCTAAAAAAGAAGCAGCAAGATCGTGTTGCCGGGCATCCGGGATATAATCCAATTGCCCTTGCAATCGTAAACATTGACTCGGATCCCAACTATAAACCCTCCGCACATATGGATGCTCAAATCCTTCCAACGCCTTAGTCAGATATCCCGTGACCTGTCCCCATTGCACAAACAGATCACGCGTCTTAGGGAGTGCAGTGGACAACATATGGCCACTAACCCATGTCTGCATTCGCAACAAAAAGGATATCCCCGATCCACTTACAACATGAACTACAACCCTTTCATCCTTATCTAAAACCATGTGTGGCACTTCAAAAGGAAGCTGCTGCTCACTCAAATACCCCGTTACTGCAACTTGAAAATCCACCTCATCACTTCGATCTATATGCGCTATTTTTAATAAAAAAACAGCCTCGTCCTCACACTCCACCTTCCAATTGTCATCTACTTCTCCCTCTAAAGCATACAGAGATAACTTGTCTATGTTGTAATATTCTTTTAGCCACTTAACTATATCAGATTGAGTATATTTTTGGTTCATTGAGAGAGATTACATTAAAATATTAGCCCACTCCGGAATCTAACTATTCTTACAAAATAAATAAAGAATAACTTTGGTTGTACAATGGAACAAAACACAGATGAACAACAAATATGTAAACTTTATTTCAGACGAGCACTTGACCTCCTGTATCCACAATCTACACAGCTCATATCTCAAGGCTAAACAGTAGATCAATAAGCAAAAATTCTACAAGAATAAAATAGACATATTCAAACTTACTTTTGGCGCCAGATTTAATGGACTGGATGAAGAAATTATCATTAAGAATGAAACCCTAAGACAGATAGATAAGTCAATCAATAATGCGATCGGTATATTTCACGAAGAAATCCTCGGTGGAATCCAAGGCTATCAACTCGAAAAATTAAGCGGATACGATATTAGGGCTGAAGACAACACACTATTTGCGGATATTAAGAATAAACACAACACGATGAATAGCGGAGGACAAGAAAGCTTGTTTCAGAAATTGGCACGCTATGCGGATTAATACAAACACGCCAATTGTTACTGGGTACAAATTCTATCAAAAAGAAGTTTTTGCGAAAAATGGACGGGTGACATTAATGGCAAAGAATATAGTCATAGCAGAGTATTCAAGATATCAGGCGATCGATTTTATGCGCTACTTTCGGGTCATGAAAATGCCCTGTACGACCTATACCGATCATTGCCAGAGGCTATATCCGATTATATGACAGATCACGGTTTGCATATTGATTCAGTAGAGAGTTTTGCACTCGATGAGATAGTCAGAGATGCTTCCAAGGATCAACAATCTTCCTTGATCAAATCGCATTGGACAACTATGGCTACTACTTGGGATTTAACGAAGCGAAATAAGAATTTAAAAATTTCACCAAAGCATAGCCAATTTCTTGGCCTAAGTTGACAGGTACGGCATTCCCAATTTGTTTGTATTGCTGCGCAACAGATCCCGCAAAATCCCATTCCTCAGGAAAAGTCTGTATTCGTGCATACTCCCGAACCGTAAATGGGCGTGTTTCCTCGGGATGGCATCTTTCTGTTTGATTTTGGGCGGGGCTGCAAGTCAACGTCAAGGAAGGTTCATCCCAGCCGATTCTTCTGGCCATACCTGTTTTTCCACCACTCAGATAGTAACTACCACCCATATATTTTTTCTGAATATCTTTAGGAAGATCTCGCCAATACCCTTTGGGCGGAACCAAATCCAAAACTTTCTTTTATGATCGGGATAACTAGCTCCACCAGACTCAGGTACATCAGTGTCATACAATGAGCCCTTTTTCAACGCATCCTCCAGATTATAAATCTTCTGATGCGGACGTGGATACTCAATTACAGAGGCTATATCCTTACGTACTCCCACCACAATCAGACGTTCTCTTTTTTGAGGAACGCGATAATGAATCGCTTTCAGCACTTGGACGGGTACAACTTTGTATCCTATCTCATCTAGAATAGAAATCATTCCTTGCAATGTCCTTCCTTTCTGATGGCTCAAAAGACGGCGTACATTCTCGCCAATACATACCTTAGGATTCACTTCTTGAACAACGCGCGCAAATTCATAAAACAATGTTCCTCTGGTATCCTTCAGACCTGTTGAGCACTTTATCATCCATCAACTGAGTATTAATATATGAATGATTTTTTTAATCTAATGTCATTTGATGAAGCGCCTATTGCAACAATGAATGCTCCTTTTTCAGCTTTCCAACTACTTGTTGTTTCATCCCAGAAAGAAAGATCACGTCGGCTGATACTATGCTCTACTCTTTCACTTTCGCCTGCTTTTAAAAAAACTTTTGCAAATCCTTTAAGCTCTTTCTGAGGTCTATCAACACTTGCCGTAACATCTTCTATATAAAGTTGAGCTACCTCTGCCCCATCTCTGACTCCCGTATTTTTAATAGTATAGGATACTTTCATCACCTTATCATCAGATGACATCGGCGAAAAGGACAAATCCTCATAGCTGAAGCTTGTATAGCTTAATCCATGTCCAAATGCAAAAAGTGGGACGGTATTATTTTTTTCAAACCAACGATAACCCACATAAACCCCTTCCGAATAGTTGACTTTATCATCAATCCCAGGAAAATCGCTTTCTTCAGACGCAGGGAAATCTCTTCGTTCTTTTCCAAAAGTCACAGGCAATTTACCAGATGGATTTTCATCTCCAAAAAGCAATGCCGCTTGGGCATTACCTTCTTCTTGTCCTGGAAACCAAGCCTGGAATACTGCATCAACTTTGTCCAGCCATGGCATAGTATAAGATCCAGAAGTACGCAATACAACAATCGTCTTGCTGTATTTATTTGCTACTTTTTCTATCAATGTGGATTCCTCGGCCAAAGAAATAGAAGTTCTGTCACTGCCTTCCGTAGAAGATCTGTATAAAAATACGATCGCCACATCATCTGGGTCAATACGGGTATCTGCAGTACCCAGACTCATGTTGGCTTTATTATAATATACTACTTCTGTATTATTGGTCAGATAATTACTGATCCCTTCATAAGGACTAACACTGTAGAAAGGAACGACATTGGAGCTTCCAGAACCAGAAACTCTTGCCTCCATAGCATCTCCAAACAATGCTATAGACTTAGTCATACTCGTATCAAGTGGTAGTACATTATCATCATTCTTCAACAAAACTATCCCCTCTACTGCTACTTGAAAAGCCAATTTTCTATGTTCGGGAGCATCCATTACCCCTTTTTCAAAATTCTTATTATCTATTAACAATCCAAATCTATACATTTCTGATAAAATCCTAAAAACCATTTGATCTAGTGTAGTTTCTTGAACCTCGCCAGTCTCGACTGCATTTACGAGATGATCCCTGAATTGTGCTGTGCCAAATTTTCCCCACCCGGACATTTCTACATCCAAACCGGCGTTTGCAGCTGTAACCGTCTGATGTCTGGTTCCCCAATCAGTCATAATAAATCCTTCAAAGCCCCATTCTTCTTTGGCAATATCGGTTAACAATTTTGGATTTTCAGAACAATAGACTCCATTGATCTTATTATAGGCGGCCATGATAGTAGATACCTTGGCTTCCTTGACAGAAGCTTCAAACGCAGGAAGATAAATTTCTCGTAAAGCTCGTTCAGATATTTGTTCATCAATTGTAAATCTCGAATCGTCTTGATTGTTGGCTACAAAGTGCTTTACACTAGTCATTGTTCCTATACCTTGCGCTCCATTGATGATGGATACCCCACAACGTGCCGACAGGTGGGGATCTTCGCTAAAATACTCAAAATTTCGCCCTCCCTCTGGTATCCGAATTATGTTCACACCGGGAGCTAACACCACATCTCTTTCTTGAGCTTTTGTTTCTAAACCGAGTACCTTTCCTATCTGGTAAAGCAGTGGCATATTCCAAGTACTAGCTTGAGCCGCAGGTACCGGAAACGCAGTCGCTGGAGCTAGGTGACGATGTGAAGAAAATGTTGCCCCTGCACCTGATGGGCCGTTTTGCATACGTAGTGGTGGGATCCCCAAACGCTCAATGCCCGGCAAATATCCTACATAGTCTAAACCATTGGGGTCTGTGCCTTTAACTCCATGTACCATCGACACCTTTTCTTCTAAGCTCATTGAAGATATCAATGAATCTATATAAAGACTTTTCTCTAGTGTTGTATAATTTTGTTTACTTATTATATTTTCTCTGCAGCTGATTGCAAATACAACTACTGAAATTATACATATAATGGGAGCCCATAGGAAATTAGTCTTCTTCATATCTCAATTGAATGTATTGATTACTGTTTTCTTTTACAATTAGAAGCCTCTCAATGCTCTTTCTTTTTTAGCCAAATTTTTTAAATACGCTAGTCGATCGGCATCTACATTGTCTTTCCATGCAGGCAATATAGGTACGCCCCAATTTTTCTCATTCAGTTGCACTTTATCGTTATTTTTGGTTATCATTTCTTGTAAGAGATTGTTCATTTTATATAATTCCGATTGGTATTGATCATTATCTGCGAGATTGGTCGTCTCATATGGGTCAACGTTTAAATCAAATAGTTGAGTGATGACATTTCCATTCACGTTATATTTTATCAACTTCCACTGATCTTTTCTGACGGATCTTTGGAAATTTTTATAGGCATAAAACATTGATTCACGGACTTGTAATTGTTCACCCATGAGTACGGGTTTTAAACTTTTGCCGCCAACGGTGGGTGGCAGGGAAATCCCATTCAAATCTAAAAGAGTAGGAAAAATATCAAAAAGATAAGAAAAGCTATTGACTGTTTTTCCTTTTGGAATATCAGGCCCCATAAATATCAAGGGCACGTTGATGCTGTGTTGATATAAATTTTGCTTCCCCATGAGACCATGTTGTCCCACCGCCAAGCCATTATCTCCAGCGAAGACAACAATGGTATTTTCCATTAATCCTTCTTTTTCTAAAGAGGTCAAAACGCGTCCGATTTGATCATCCAAATGAGTAATCATAGCATAGTATGAAGCAATATTGGCCTTAATTTCTTGAGATGTGCGTGGATATCCTGCCAACCATTCATCTCGGATATCCAGCTCTCCATTATCAAAAGGATGCTGAGGTTGAAAATTACTAGGCAATGTTAAAGAATCCGGATCGTACATATCCAAATATCGTTGCGGCATTTTTCTTGGATCATGAGGTGCTTGAAAAGCTATATTCAGAAAAAATGGCTTTTTAGAATTGTAATTTTCTATGAATTCTATACCAGCATCTGCATACAACTTAGAAGAGTGTTCTTTAGAAGACGGATTCAACATTTCTTTGGAGTAATCTCCCTGAGCATTATATTCATAAGTGGGCACAAAATATTGATCATGCATACCGCCAAAAAAAATTTTAGAGCCATCACTAAAGCTCTCAGAGAAAGCCTCACGACCATTGTGCCATTTGCCAATATGAAAGGTATGATATCCGGCATTTTCGAGTACCTTCGGTAAGGTGACATGTGCCTTGTCTATGGTTTCTCCCGATGGATCCATAATATTAAACAATGATCTGCCTGTCATCAACATCGCCCTGCTGGGAGCACATACAGCACCACTCATGGCACCCATGATGTAGGCATTGTTAAAAGCTACCCCATTGCTGGCAAGTTTATCTAAAAATGGAGTTTGGACTTCATGATTGCCCAGATGACGAATCGTTCTGCTCCGTTGATCATCCGCTAGGAAAAACAGGATATTATATTTGGGATGATTTCTTAGCTCCTCTTGTTCTGATAAAGTGACATCATTACTGACACCTTTACAGCATACCATTCCCAACAATAAGCATATACAGCCTACACCTGTCAAATTTTTTATTAAATACAGCATACTCAATCTACTTTATCGCCTTTTACTCAGGATGTCCATTAATATTATTCAATTGGTACTTATACCAAACCCTATAACGCCTGCTAATTTGTCACTTTTATATCCATAAGATATCTCTAAATGTTACAAAAGATAACAATTTTTCAACAATTCTGAGCATTTGATTATGTACTTATTTCATGGCCATTTGACCAAAATCCACACCTTTACGATTCAAGTAAAATAGTTTTGATCTAAATAAAATTGTTACTTTTTGAAAGATTTGGTCATACATGGCCATGCGCATTACCATTAATTTTGCTTGACTAACATTACATAATATTAAACCGAAATTTTATGAAGAACTCTAAATTCAAAAAGCAATCATGGTTTGTGTCGAGCATGATGGCATTGTGTCTCGTTTTTATCACTCAATCGATATTTGCTCAGATTGTAGTAAGTGGTCAAGTGCTTGACGAATCTGGTCTATCATTAATAGGTGCCAGTATTATAGAGAAGGAGACCACTACTACCACAATCAATGGTACCCAATCAGACATTGACGGGAAATTTTCTTTAACTGTTAGTGATGAAAATGCAGTATTGGTAATCTCGTATATAGGTTACTTATCCAAGGAGATTGTTGTGGGTCAGCAGACAGATTTCATAATTACTCTAACTGAAAATGCCACAAATCTTGATGAAGTTGTTGTGATAGGCTATGGTGTTGCAAAGAAGAGTGACCTCACCGGCTCTATATCAACAGTATCGAATGAAAGTTTGGATAGAACCATCAATCAATCGTTTCAGGAAGCACTGGCTGGAAGGACATCGGGAGTACAGGTCCTTTCGGGAGAAGGGTCTCCAGGTGGAGCCATTTCCATTAGGGTAAGAGGTGGTACCTCTATCAGTGCATCTAATGAACCACTCTATGTCATTGATGGATTTCCTATAATAGATGAAAGAGAAGTAAGTGGCGCTGAGACCTTTGCAAATACCACTTCCAATGCACTTGCCGGGATAGACCCAAAAGATATACAATCTATTCAGATTTTAAAAGATGCTTCGGCTACTGCAATATATGGTTCGAGAGGAGCGAATGGAGTCGTTATCATAACAACCAAGAAAGGAAGGGCAGGTCAATCCAAGATTTCGTACGAAAGCTATGTGTCGTTTAAGAGTTTACCCAAGAAAATAGAACTGCTCAATGACGTACAATATGCACAATATCGAAAGACACAAACAGAAGATGATCCCACAGGAGAGATAAATCAATTGTTTCAAAATCCATCTTCCTTTGCCGGAACAGGGATAGATTGGCAGGATGAAGTATATGGCTCTGCCACACTTGTCAATCATAGATTGGGATTTAGTGGAGGCTCCCAAGATATAAGATATCAAGCCTCTTTTGGAGCCTTTTTAGATGAAGGAGTTATCAAAGGTTCTAGTTTCGACCGATACAACGCCAGGGTTAACATAGATGGTAAGGTCAATGATAGATTAACATTTTCAACTCAATTAACGGGGGCATTTAGTCTTCAAGAAGGCGCACCAACTGGTGGTGCCAACAATGAGCGGGCTGGAGCGGTCAATCAAGCATTGTTTTTTCCTCCCATAAATGTTTCAGATACTGATGAGGCGCTTTCTGATTTAAGTGGTTTACAGAATTATAATCCCGTATTCATCATTGAAAACACGACTATTCAAAATAAAACGGATCTTTTTTTAATCAACGCTTCATTGACTTATGATATCACAGATGATTTATCCGTCAAGATCCTAGCGGGTGGCAACATCAATAACAGAAGAAATGCCCAATATCACTCTACAGATACCGGGTGGGGAGCCGCAGTGGGCGGCAGGGCGTTATTGACACAGAATTCTAATCGAGGTTGGGTCAATGAAAACACCTTAACTTACAAAAAGAGTATAGATAAACATAATTTTACTGTTTTAGGAGGATTTACTACACAAGCTGCTAACATAGAATCCTTTAGGGTAATGAATACCGCTTTTGATATTCAAGATTTAGGGTTCAACAATCTCGGTATTGGAACTTCTCCACAAATACCATCTTCGCTCGCTGAAGACTGGTCATTGATGTCAGGATTAGGTAGAGTATCATACAATTTTGATCAACGCTATCTAGTTACAGCAAGCTTTAGGGCAGATGGTTCATCCAGATTTGCAGAAGGAAACAAATGGGGGTATTTTCCAGCCGTCGCTGTGGCTTGGAGGTTAAAAAATGAAGATTTTTTGAAAAACTTTGATATGGTGAGTTCACTGAAGCTACGCGCCGGATTTGGTATAACAGGCAATCAAGAAGTGCCGAGGTATAGATCACTTTCATCACTAGGTATAGATTTCTATAGTTTTGGATTGGATAATGGCAATGCAAATGTGGGGGTGAGTGTGGACAGAGTATCCAACCCAGATTTATCTTGGGAGCAAACAAGGCAATATAATTTCGGAATTGACTTTGGTCTATTTGATCATAAGTTGACTGGTACAGTAGATGTTTATGATAAGCTAACGACTGATATGCTTTTAGCTGTCAATTTAATCCCAACTTCTGGCATTGCCTCACCCGCATTACAAAATCTTGGCAGTTTAAAGAATACAGGGATGGAGTTTGCACTAAATTATATAACAGTAGATAATAATGACTTTACATGGAGAACTGGCTTCAACATTTCATTTAATAAAAATGAAATTTTGGATCTAGGCCCTAACAAGGAGATTTTTGTAGATGTCCCGGGTGGTATTCATACTGTCGTCAATGAAGTTATACTAAGGCCTGGAGAATCAATAGGAACTTTCTATGGTTATGAGACGGATGGTATTTACGGTTTGCCCGATAATCCTACGGCAGGTGAGCTAGCCATAGCCGGGACTAGGAGAATTGTCGATCAAAATGGAGATGGAGTGATCAATGCAGATGATCGGGTAATCTTGGGCAATGCTCTTCCAACGCATTATGGAGGTTTTACCAATGATCTGACTTACAAAGGATTGGACTTAGGTATCTTTTTTGATTGGTCTTACGGCAATAAGGTGTACAACGCCAATAGAGTATATTTGGAGGAGGTAACCAATGATGGTAGGAACAAAGCCGCTGCGGTAGCCAATGCTTGGACTCCAGAAAACCAGAATACCGATATCACTGCCATAGGAAGGGGTGAAAACAATAGATTCATAGACCGGTATGTCGAAGATGGCTCCTTTATTAGATTGAGAAGTTTGTCACTCGGTTATACTTTTGACAGATCCCAATTGTCGAATCTTCCATTTAGTCATCTAAAAATATACATATCCGGACAGAACCTTTTGACTTTTACTGATTACAAAGGTTATAACCCAGAAAGTAGCATAGGCAGCAATCCAGTTACACCCGGCATAGACTGGGGTGCATATCCCTTGGCAAAAATATACACTGTCGGGATAAATGTTAATTTTTGAAATTAATAAAAAGTATAAAACCTAATACAATGAAAAAAAATATTATATTATTATCTAGTCTTATTTTACTCTTAGTTGGTTGTCAGGATTTTCTTACAGAAGAACCAAAATCTTTCATCTCGCCCTCCAACTTTTTTAATTCTGAGGCTAACATAGAGATTGCTGTAAATGGCATCTATGATGCCCTAGGTAACAGAGGGCTAAAAGCTGGATTAAATTTTTCCAATTATCAACAAGGCCTTCTATCAATGGGTACCGTCGGTACCGATCAAATGAAAGCTCCTAATAATTCAACTGCCAATCGATTTCATCAGATGGACTTATATGCATATACTCCGCAATCGCAACTTCCATCGCAAGTATATATCGGTCATTACATTGCCATCAATAGGGCAAATACGGTAATCAACAGGACAGAACAATTGCTTGGCAATCCGGATTTTAATGAAAACAATCTGCAAAGATTGCTAGCTGAAGCTAGATTTCTACGAGCTTTCTTTTACTTTAATCTAGTTCGGTTTTATGGGGATGTGCCGCTCAAATTAACAGAGACGGAAAGTCTTACTGCTGAGGACGTAGTTCAAATAGCTCGGTCTCCGGTTCTTGATATTTATAATCAAATTGAAGAAGACCTGCTTTTTGCTGAGCAATATTTACTACTGCCAAGCGCATTGAGCGATGCTGATCACGGCAGAGCAACCAAAACTGCAACTTGGGCTTTACTTGCAAGGGTTTACAATACTTGGGCCTCTTATCCCTTAAAAGATGCTAGCAAATGGCAATTGGCTGCCACCAATGCAAAAAAAGTAATTGATTCCAATGAACATGCCTTGATGAGTGAGTTTCAAGACATTTTCACATTGGCCAACGAAGGAAATGAGGAAGTTATTTTTGTTGTTAAATTTAGCAATGTCGTAGGTGAAACATCATCAGCAGGTGGACACAATGGAGTATTGGGTCAAGGTGCCAATGCATTTGCACCTGGGTTAATGACAAGTTTTGGTGTGGTTCGCATCGAAAGAGCTTTTTACGAATCATATGATTCGTTGGATCAAAGAAAAGAATGGACTTGTTCCTCATTCCGCCAACGCGCGGATGGTACTATAGTCCCACTTACCGGTGGTCAATTTAATAATTTGATAGGCATGGCCAAATTTAGACGTGATGGATCCTATGTGGCATTTGATTCTCCTTATGACTATCCATTAATAAGATATGGCGATGTGCTCACCATGTATGCCGAAGCCACCGCTATGGCCAATGGATCACCTACTGCAGAATCATATGAAGCACTCAATCAGCTTAGAAGAAGAGCCTATCGCAAACCCATTGACATAGCTGATTCAACCATTGATTACGCAGATTTATCCCAGTCAGAATTCATCAATGCAGTAATGCAAGAACGATCCTGGGAGCTAGTCTCGGAGGATTGCTCTCGTTGGCATGATCTGGTACGTACCGAGCAATTGGGCAACGTGGTAAGAGCAACCAAAAGATCTCAAGTACTTGCCAATTTTGTAGAAGAGACACATAAAGTATTCCCCATTCCTCAAGTAGAGGTTGATGCTAATCCTCTAATGGTTCAGAATCCAGGTTACTAAGATATTGTAGAGAATGATTCTATGAATAATAATGTTGCAGAAAGCACAACGTTGGGGTTAAACGAATAGTTAGTCGATGTTCTGCGGGATAAGAAATGAAGATAAAAAATAATCACTTTTCTTTAAGCGCCATCACTAAGAAGTAATAGATAGTTTTTAATAGAAAGAAAGTACTGATCCCGGAGATGGGATTGGTACTTCTTTAATCGACTTTTTCGATTGGGACTGTTGATAACATAAAGGTGCTCCTTTATGATAGTATATTACCATAGGTCATCACCTTCCGGACAGGAAGCTTGCCAAACAACACGTACCAAAGGTCGGCTGGCATTATGCCTTGCTAAGGTATCCTATACTAACCGCAATCCGCGGTTCACTCTGTCAAAGAATGTTTTTGATCTACGACCACACTTCATTCGTGCCTAAATTATAAACAAAACATCAAACCTTAAAAAAATTGTACCTGAAATTAATACCCATCCCCTATGCATACTAAAAAGAAGCTTATACCGAATTATGCATAGATTCCTTTTGTGTAAGCTATATTCACCATAGTCTTGTCATCACCCATTGGAAAATATCATGAACGTATCAAACAAAATTGTATGATTTTAAATCCAAAGACTACAGTATGTATTTTGCTCACGATTGTTTTTCTATCATGCAAGCACTACTCAGACAATGTTTTTCAATCGCCCAATGAAGAGGTCGTTGTCATAATTCAGAACAAAACTGGGGAAATATATTTTTCGCTCGTTAACGGCAAGAACGATACTATTCTAAATAAATCACGAATGGGGCTTCTTGTAAATGGCATTGATTTGTCAAGAAATAATTCGATAATCAATTTGGAAAAGACTACCATAAACGAAACTTGGACACCAGTCGTCGGAAAAATAAAAATAATACAGAATCATTATAACGAGTACATTATAAATTGTAAAAATAATGCAAAAGACCCTCTTTTATTCTCTATTGTATTTAGATGCTACGATGACGGTGTCGCCTTTAGGTATATTCTTCCAAAACAAAAACGTCTCGATTCCATTAGAGTCGAACAAGACTTAACCTCTCTTAACTTTATCAACGACTATACATTTTGGGCAGTCAATGGTGAAAAGCACAATTTAGGACCCATACAGCGATCCACTACATCTCTTAAAGAGATTGAAACACCATTGATCGTCAAGACGGAAACCAATGCATATATCGGGATTCACGAAGCGGCGATTTATGATTTTGCACCATTTACTCTAAATGCGACTTCCCAAGGTGCAAGTCTGAGTTTTAATATAGAAATATATCGTGCTAAGGCAATGTTAAAGACTTCATGGCGTACTCTGTTTATAGGGAAAAGACCAGGTGATCTTATAGAATCAAACTTGTTGACAAACCTTAATCCCGCATGCAAGATTGAAGATCCATCTTGGATAAAAGGAGGAAAATCGGTATGGGACTGGAGAGTTGGAGGTTATAAAACTGACGAAGGATTTGAGTATGGCATGAACACTATCTCCCACAAGAGGTTTGTTGATTTTGCCTCAGACAACAATATTCAATATTTGCTAATAGATGCTGATTGGTATGGTGATGAATTTAGCAAAAATTCTAATCCTACATCGGCTGATGAAGGGATTTTTATAGAAGAAATCATGGCTTATGCAAAAAAGAGAGGTGTCGGTATAATACTATACTTGAACGATATCGGGGCAGAAGAGTATGGATTAGAAAGAGTACTAAAACAATTTTCAGATTGGGGTGCAGTTGGGGTAAAATATGGATTTATGAGGAGAAAAGGACAGGCAAAAGTTGTTTATACTAGGAAAATAGTAGAACTCTGCGCAAAGTACAAATTACTGGTAGATTTTCATGACAGACCCATTCCTCCAAGTGGGGACGGCCGTACTTGGCCCAACCTTATCACTCGAGAATTTTGTTGGGCACAGACAGATGCCAAAAGTTCATATTTTCCTGAGACAGCAGTATCAGCACCCTTTATTAACATGATAGCAGGCCCAATTGATATGACCAACGGTTGGTTTAATCTGAACAACGCTCACATGAGAGAAAAGGTTTTTGCAGAAATACCGGGTACTGTAACAGCAGAAGTAGCAAAATTAATTGTTATAAATTCAGGCCTTATGGTCTTGCCTGATGCACCCGAGGAATATTTGAAGAAAAATGATTTGTTTGATTGTATTCGCAAGATGCCAGCACACTTTAACAATATTAAAGTGATAGATGGTGAAATAGGGGCTTTTATAACAGTAGCTCGAAAAGCAGGAGAAAATTGGTTTGTGGGATCATTGACAAATAGAGAGGCCCGAAACATATCCATAGATCTTGGATTTTTGGACATCAACACTAAGTACTCCGCCACATTGTACAAGGACTCAAAGGAAAGTCATTTTTTAAACAATAAGGAAAGTTATAACATCGAAAAAATATCAGTAGATTCAAAAACCAATCTCTCCGTATTTTTGTCTCCTGGGGGAGGCCATGCGATGTATATAGAAAAAATTAATCCTTAACAATAAACTTATAACAAAATGTAATCCGTAATATGAAATGGCATTATTGCATGAATATAAGAAAAGGGTTGACCATCTTTCGAACACAGAAACTGATTCTTGGTTACCATCTTTCTTTTATCTGGCAACTTTGTTACCGCAAGGCGTTCTTTAAAAAATCATTCTCCGCTTTAAGTACCCCTATGGTCTTGATTAATCGTTCCTTTTCTTGTTCCTCTTCTGTCTTGCCACTCTTGCGTTTACTCCCAAATACAGTCTCCGCGTGATTACACACCCACTTTTTACATTTGTAAATACTCATTGGGATCAATTTTACCGTCTGGCTTTAGCCGACGGTTTGGAGATACAGTAAATTGGCTTTAGCCACTTGCACGATAGCTAAGAAAATGTGACTAAAGCCCACCTCTATTATAACTATAGCCCGTCGGCTAAAGCCAGACGGTAATAAAACAAATACACTATACTGGGTACTAAACAAATTTTGTGCTATCAAGTGACTGTGTAGTTACGTCTCCGCTCCATTTAAAAACACTCGTTTCCATGTGCTGATCTGTTGTAGCGAAAGTAAGCGTTCTCTTAGCGCCTCAAGAACTACTTTTGTCTTGAATTTGTGATGTGAATTTCCTTCTTGTCATAATAGTAAAATTAGTGATTTTTTTTCTTAATTTACTATCCAGTTTTTGGGGTAAGATCAGGTATTAGGCGATTACTTACTTAACCAATCCATAGGGTTTATAAAATTTAATAAATGAAAAGAAGAGAATTGATCAAAGCGTCCTTGTTTTTGTCTTCAGGTGCAGCATTGGGAAATGGCTTATTTTGTCATCTTATGAGCGAACCCAGATCAGAAGTTAAGGGTATAACTTCATCACATATTAAACGATTCGGTGACGAACATAACTGGTTCTCCCAAAGAAAATTCGGAATGTTCGTGCACTGGGGATTATACGCCATCCCGGCCGTTCACGAACAGTACCAACAAAAATACGGCATCTCTCGAAAGCAGTACGGGCAATTGGCCATGCAATGGAATCCTAAAGATTTCGACCCCGAAAA
>JAJRXG010000337.1 GCA_024276375.1 Bacteroidota bacterium
AACTCACTTATATCACGACATTTTCCCCTCATTTTAAACGGCTATAATCGGCTATTATTCGGATAGATGGCGATATAGCGGGCTGTAGCCGTTTATAAACGGTTATAATCGTTTGTGCATATATTTTTTTTATGGACAATATCCTTGTAGCTAGTAGGTATTGTGCTGAAATATACGACTATTTTGAAATAATTTTATTACTGGAGCTCAATGTTGTGTGTGCTGCGTGTTAATTGCCTGATTGCTATGGATATTGTTTTATTTATCATGCATTGGCGCTATTTTATTAATTTGGTAGTATATGAGGTTATCTCTTGATGGTTAGCTTCATGATTGAACAGTCTCGGAGGTGAGCCCGCGCCCAATACGCACATAACCATAACCAATACTTGTTGCCTGCAGACATTCGGCAGACAGTCGTCATATATACTGATACTTAGCTCAACATACGTTACTATTCAGGAGGGTGCTTTTGAGATAAAAAAAGGCAGTTTTTTCGTCAGATGACGCTTATTTTTTGAGGCATAGCAGCGCTACGGCGAAAAAAATAGCGGAAATATGACGGGAAAAGTGTTTTTTTTAGCCACAATGACGCCTACCTGAATAGTAACCAACATACTGATAAGCTTGCATCACTGAATCTCGATATGTACAGAACTCATCCAGATTCATTACTCGTGTGACAATCATCAGGTTTCGCTATCGGGCTCAACAGAGGATCTGGTGCTGAGTCATACCGTCCGATTGAATCCCTACATACTGCTTACACTGCTTTTTGAATGCTATGACAACATTGTCCATGCCTTGAGATCAGATGTTTTCATCAAGATATTCTAGCAGTAATTGTCTGCCGCCTTCTCTGATTTCTAAAAGGCTATGATAAACCTCTGATGCCCTTCGTCGCTTAGATTGAACTTCTCTAAAGGTGAGCGTGTGGATCCATTGCCCTACATCTTGACTGTCGTCAAGATGCCATCCGACATCTTGCATGTAGGTATAAGTATCACTATCCTTAGAACCATAAAACAAAACAGCTCCACCATACTGAATAGCTGTAACAGCCTTAGAGGGTACACATATATGCGTCCATGAAGATCGCAGACTAACCACATGAATATCTATATATCGGAAGTTAGACGCTACAAAGTCAGCGACCCATATGACGTGCTTGATGTTTGAGAGTCTCTTCTTGACGGCTTGGGCATAGATTCCCGTGCACGATAGAACCAAAGTATGCTTCTTGGGATTCATCGACAGAGCGATATCTATCAAGATCTGTGGATCATGAGCCTCTCCCAAGTTACCGATATATCCCAAGACGATCTTGTCCTTGTTATACCATCTTGGTTCTTGCTCTGTTGCGCTCCATTTGGTCTGCCGGATACCTATGGGCCAGTGTATCATAGAAACATAGGGATAATGGTGTTCTTTCAAGTAGGATCCTTGCTGTGGCCCAAGGGTCAACAATAACTGCGGTTGCCCGCTTCGCAAGACACGTACATAGAATTTATAGAGCCAGTGATGCTTCTTTATTAAGCCATTGGCAACAAATGCATCGGGATACAAATCCATTGTCCACAGACACCAATGGTGACCACCCATCAAGCGAGCAGCCCAATAGTTTAACAATGGCGGGTCTGTCATAACAATATAGCAATCCGCTTGTACACGCAGAGCGCTGCCAATAAGTTTGCGCGATTCCATATATGACCCGTACAATCGAAGCACTTTCTTACGCCCCGTATAGGATTGTGATACATAAATCACGTCTTTATTCTCTGATCGATGCCCGCCCCCACCGTACGTCGTAACTACAACGACATCGTAACCCTGCTCTTGCAAGAAGGCCCTCAACTGATATGCATAATATCCCGTTGCCCCGTCCATCGGGGGAAAGTTGCGGTTTATGATACATATGCGGGTGTTACTTTTCAAGGACAATTGCTCTGATAAAACGAAGATACTTATCGCCAACGAGATCTAGGCTCATCTCATCCTCAACCGTTTGTCTGGATCGCAATCCCAGAGTCAGCCTTTCTTGCCTGCTCATCGTTGACATAGTCCGGATTGCCGACGCTAGTTGCTTTCCACTCTCTATATCAACGACAATACCACAACCCACACGTTTTACAATTCGTCGCACATCACCAACATCAGTTGAGACAATAGGCAATCCCGTAGCCATCGCTTCCCATAGAGACATTGGGCTTGCTTCGCGGATCGACGAACAAACGTACAAGTCCATATCCCTCAGAAATGCTGCTGTATTGGATTTGTATCCATGCCATACCACATTAGCGAGGTCAGCACTATCTCTTTTGAGCCTATCTCCATATGCTCTCTGTGTAGCAAGCACTGGGCCTACAATATGGTATCTAACTTGTATATCCCTTGTTCGACGAGCTGCTTCGATTAAGTGCTCGATCCCCTTATGTGGGTTGATATACCCTATCGTAACAATATCTATTGGTTTTGTCCGAGCAAGACCACCTACTTTTTTGGGATAAAACACCTCTGTATCCACAGGAGCGGAAATCACTATGTTTTCTTTCTCCCCAATACGCGGCGCAATACCTTCATAATATTCCTTCGTACGCTCAGAGGCAAATATAAAATGATCTACATATCTGCTTAATCGCTTAAACACATGATGTACAACCCTCGGCTGATACATGTCATTCATGTGCCAGACAATCGGAATCTTACTTTTTCGGGCAGCCAACAACCCCTTGATTTGCCACGATCCATTGATATGAATTACATCAGGGGCTTCCGCTGCTATCATCTTCTTGATAATTCGTACTTCCGTACCAAATCTCATCAGATATCTTGCCAAAACACTCGGTGTCCTAGACAGATGTTGCAAAGGGATGGCACGACTTAAGATACCCGACTCTCGCAGCGACTCATGATAAGCACCCGCTGTATCTGGTGCAACAACAATGGTTTCTACCTCATCCTTCAACCGCTGTGCAACCATTCTAATGCGACCCATAGGGCCTCCTCCCCGCCCCTCCTCATAAATATTCAATACCTTGATCAAAATATATTATTGCTTATGCACGAAGGTAAGCCCCGTTGTCATGCTGCCCTAATTTTGAGGCTTTACTTCTATATCAATCCTTGCGATACTACTATGTGACTGTTTTGACCTGATTCATGCAACCCTTTATCTTCCTTGGCGTCTATGGGTATATAAAAATATCGTAACTATTCAGCACCACTGTTTTTAGACAGTAAATAGGCATTTTTGTTCCTGTCGAAGCCATATTTATTGCAGCGTAGCATCGTTACGTAAGAAAAATCTGGCAAAGACAGGGTCAAAAAGGGCATTTTCTGGCAAAAACTTGTGGTTGCTGAATAGTTACAAAATATCTACTATGCACTACATTTAATGCAATACTTAAAAAGAACAACACCCCCTTCATGACACTCCATTGGAACAAAGATGTGATTGAAGCTTGTAAAAAAGGAGATCGTCGTGCCCAACAGAGTCTCTATAACTTATACAAGGATGCTATGTACAACGTCGCTTTCCGTATGCTCGCCAACAGGCACGATGCCGAAGACATCCTTGTGTCTTCCTTTGCAGATATCTTCCGTTCTATACACTCCTTCGATTATCGCGCTACACCTGGTGCTTGGATAAAACGCATCGTTATCAACAATGCTATATCACATCTTAAAAAAAAACGCGCACCTCTGTTGTATGTAGAACATCTTCCAGATCAATCCTCTCGGAATCATCAGATTGACGTTTCGCCATATGATATGAAACTGATAAAAAAGGTGTCAACGCTCTACCGCTGGGATATAAGACCGTTCTTACCTTATACTTGATAGAAGGGTATGACCATGCTGAGATTAGCCAAATCCTCGGGATATCAACACAAACCTCCAAATCTCAATATAGTCGTGCTCGCAATAAACTAAAGCATTGGCTCATTCAATCACGCAAAACTAAAATCTCGTAATACATGGATGATTTAGAAAAATATATCAGAGAC
>JAJRXG010000338.1 GCA_024276375.1 Bacteroidota bacterium
AAAGGCTCCAAATACCCTATGACATACTCTATGGAGGGAGGTCGGACAAACAAGAAGCTAGTGATGTGTTGGGATTTGTCGATCAAATCGTATCTTTCCCTACCCTACTATTTCTTAATTCAGACAATGTTGTACAATCGATTCACACGGGGTTTAACGGTCCTGCTACAAGTAAATATGAAGCATTCAAAATTTACTTTGACAGAGAAGTGAAGAATCTAAGAATATAGCATTGGAGTGGACTATTAAAAGGTTATGCTTAAAAGAATCGTACTCATCACCGGAGCTACTTCCGGCATCGGCAAAGCAACGGCCAAGGTATTTGCCAAAAAAGGATATCACCTTATTCTAACAGGTCGTCGCAGAGACCGTCTCAAGGAAATCAAGAAAAATTTTGAAATCAAATATGCCACCAGAATACTCACTTTGTGCTTTGATATTCGGAATTCCGAAGCGGTAAAAAAAGCCATAAAAACCCTAAAACCGGGATGGAGCAAGATTGATATTTTGATCAACAATGCCGGGCTAGCAAGTGGATTGGCCCCAATATATAAGGGTGATATAGATGATTGGGAAGTCATGATTGATACCAATCTAAAGGGACTTTTGTATATCACACGATGGGTTTCAGAAAATATGGTTCAAGAAGGTAAAGGTCACATTATTAACATTGGTTCTACGGCAGGTCAAGAAGTGTACCCCAATGGAAATGTATATTGTGCCACCAAATATGCCGTTGGCGCATTAACCAAGGCCATGAGATTAGATCTTTATGACAAAAATATACGAGTTTCACAAATTGCTCCTGGAGCAGTTGAAGAGACTGAATTCTCACTGGTGCGCTTCAAGGGCAACAAGAAGCGAGCCTCCATATACGATGATTACAACCCGTTAAGATCAAGGGATGTGGCAAAAGTGATCTATTTCGTAGCTTCACAACCGAAGCATGTCAACATTGAGAATATCTTATTGATGGGCGTGCAACAGGCTTCTGCAGCCTTATTTGATAAAAGCGGACGTAGATTTGATACTCAATTAGATCAAGACTCCCAACTCTAAAGACTAGGGTATCTCATAAGACATACCAAGGAGAAAATAGGATTGCAATGTTTCAGAGGTGATATTCAATGTGTAAGTCTCTTGTTTACTGACCCGCAAGGCATATTCCACACCAAGGCCTATGTGCTTGAACACCTTGATATTGAGTCCGTTTGTCCAAGTGAAGTTGGAAAGAAAATCCAATTCTTCATAACTCAAAAATCCCGAAAAGCTAGATTGCAAACTAAGAGATTCTAAAGAACGGTTGTATTCAACCAATAACTTTGTACCTATGGACGAATTTAACATGTCCTGATCCGCCAATGCAAAGTTATAATTTACCGGATGCAATATACCCACTAAGTACGGGTTAGGGCTCCACGTAAACCCTAGGCTTAAATCTAAATATGACGGGCTGATCGCTTGATCAAAGATATTGGATTGCCATTCTGACAAAACAGACATGGCAAATTCTTTTGCAATATTATAACCATAATGGGATATCAATTGAAACATATCAGCCGTCTTGTCAAAACCGGCATCGGTATCTTCATCACTTTGTCTAAATCTTTGCCAACCAAGCAATAATCGTCCACGATTACGCCAAAAGTGGTGTTCCCCTTTCACATTGGCATATCCATTAACACCTAGCGTAAAGGAGGTAGCAGATGAGTTAAGTTCGGTGCCACGATTGGCCCAATTGGAAAAGTTATTGAAATCCAAACCCGTCAACATCCCTCCTCCAAAACTCCAATAGGGATACGTCTGCAACGAATCCTTGATATAGCCCAATCTGGACTTCAGAGAATCTATCTTGTTCTTATATACTTCAATCTTATTATTCAAGATCGTCTGCTCATCAACCAAAATAGAGTCAGTATCCTGAGCGAGCATTTTTGCTCCCAAGCAAACAAGACAAATCCATATCAATAGGCGCATCGCTCAATAGAGTTTTCATAATGACATGGAAGTAACGGACAAAGATTAAAAACCAATATATAGTCAAAACAAAAAAAACAATCCGAACTCATTTCTAAAGAAAAATCCTAAAAAAATCGCCAAACGATAAGGGGTTCGGCGACTTCTTGAATTAAGATCCGGTGCATCTTATCTTACAAGACTAATACTTCCTCTTCGGATGATCTCTTGGCCATTGTTACACTTCGCATACAAGCAAAATGCATATACATCTGGGGCAAGCTCCTTTCCGTTATTTTTATGCATTCCGTTCCATCCTTGACCAATAGTAGTACCGCGAAATACCTCTTTGCCCCATCTATCTACAATCTGTAGATCTACTGATTCTAAATCATTAGCTCGTACGATGAGCACATCATTCATGCCATCATTGTTGGGACTAAATGCATCAGGGAGAAATACATGCTCATCATCACAAAGCGCTGGATTGACGTTGATCGTAATTGTAGCTTCTCCGGTACATCCCGTATTGGTATCGGTCACGGTTACACTGTAAGTCGTGCTTGGTTCTTCAGGTGTTACCACACGCACTCCATCCGTGGATCCATCTTCCCATATGTATGTAATACCTGTCCCACTTGGTGTCACTGTAAGCGTAGTGCTCTGACCAAAATCAACAGTATTGCCCGGTGCATCCGATGTTATCGAAGCATCAACTTCTCCTCCTATGACAGGGATAGAATATTGCTCTACACAATTTATATCGGTATTGGTAACGATCAAAACCAAATCTTCTGATTGAAGCGGGTCAATCGTCACCGAAGCTTGATCATCTCCCTCGATAATACCATTAAGAGATGTCCATTGATATGTTATATTGCCACCTATGGGGTTGTTGTCAGTAGCAGTGATAACTAGCATCCCATCAGGTGTGTTACATACCGGCTCTGTGGGAGCATCTGTGACAATGTCAAAAGTGTACATGGCAATATTAAAGACCAATTCCATTGTACAACCAAAAACATCCGATACTGTAGCTATAACTGTGTTGACATCGACGACATTTACTTGTACGCTATCTCCTACTGCCAACAAATTATTGTCTGCATCAGTCCAAGTGATTACATTTCCATTGCCGGAAGCTCTCAACATTAAGAAGCTATCCCCTTCACATGTAAATTGGTCTAAAGGCTGATCTGTAGTGATATTCAGAATCTCAGGCACTTCAAATAAAAACTCAAATGGATCAAAATTGCATGTCTCCATCGTTGAGTTTATCGTTGCTCTATAGATCCCCGCTGAATCATATGTGATGGTTGGAGCTGCCGATGAAGAAGTAACTTCCTCTCCTCCGATCATACCAAAATCCCATAATACATCTCCATCGAGATAGATTGAATCTATTGTAAAACTCATATCTTGCGTTCCACAGTTCACTTCTGTCAATGGATTTGGAGGAATCACTGTACTATACGGAATGTTTATTTCACCCATCAAAACACATCCCTTTCCATCGTCTGCAGTATAGTTTAGAGTGATTGCTTCTTTGTCTCCTAAACCTACAATGATCACATTTGAACCCGTCAATCCAGAAATAATCTCCTCTGATTCCTGCCAAACGATCGTATATTCTTGTCCTTCAGGAATCAGTATATCCACATCGGCCGTATCTCCAAGACAAATCCTACGGGGAGCATCTGCGTCAAGACTTAACCCTTTCATCTCCAATGTTCGACTTACTACATCACTTGTACAAGTTCCTGCACTACCACGCAAATAAATAATCCCCGTCTCTCCTAGATCTGCTGTTACAGTATCCGAAGTGGACAATATCGTTCCAAAATCAGGATCTAAAGACCATTCAAGATTTACAGAATCCAGCGGTAGATTAGATGTCGCAAAGAAGGTTCCTGTAGTAGTACAAGATTCGCTATCTCCATCTATACCAACAATCAACTCATCAGATACTACAATGGTGACGGTCTTCTCAAATACACAACTATCCATATCTGTGATCCTGTATGTTACATCAAATTCCATTTGCCCTTCCAATGCTATAAGATCTACACTTGCCGTTGTTAAATCAGAACTGGTAATGTTTTCGCTTTCTATCCATAAAATGTCAACATCAACACTATCGGGTATGATAAGTTCCACCCTACCGGTATTGGTCAAACATGTGTTGATCGGATCTGCTTCGGCAACAATACCATAATCATCAATCTCAATAACAATGGAAGCTATATTACTACCACAGAATCCGGGATCTACTGCTCTAACATACATCGTAGATGGAACCTCCGAGAGCAATACTTCAATATTGCCTCCTGTACCAATGATCTCTGCAAATTCAGGATCTAATGCCCATTCAAAATTCGTATTCCCGTCTCCGGCATTGTTTACCGCCGTTAGATTAGCCACATTATTGCATAAACTAACTTCCACAATCTCTATATCTATTGCATCATTAACAGACTCAATAAACACAGAATCCGAAATTGAAAGGGTTCCATTGCTCACAGTGACATAGTAAAATCTCGATTCACTTGGAGAAATACTCGGATTAGAACGATCTTCAGGATCTTCAAAAATGAGATCCTCATCCGGCTCCCAAGTATAGATCCACTCACTATTGGGGTTGGTTACAATAAAACTCGTATCTCCGACACATACTCGTATCGTGTCTTCCATTATGAAGTTAATCAAAGGTGGATTGTCAAACTCAACGACTCTCGTCAATTTAGTGATGCAACCCTCAGAATCCACAATAAAAATGCAAACCGTAGCTGAATTTGCCTGCTGAAGCGTTGTGCTAATGTCGGATCCACTTCCTTCTATAACCTCTGTATCTGTCGTTATTGTCCAATAGACAGAATCTATATCAAAAACACCTTCTAATTCTTCTAAATTGAAGGGAACCTCAAGTGCTATACTTCCGTCTTCTCCAACCATCACTTCGGGATCAATAGCTAAAGCCATATCCAACTCTATTGGATCATTGCCAATAGCTTCAACATATATACTGTCCACAATGAAGCAAGCTCCATTGGTTACTGTAACGTAAAAGTATCCATCCCCTCTGGGACTCAATTGAGGATCACTTGGGCTATAGGGAGAGAGTATATTGACCTGATCTGATGGACTCCATGTGTATCCATAATCAGGATTCCCATCGATCATAGGTATCACTCCTCCACTGCGA
>JAJRXG010000339.1 GCA_024276375.1 Bacteroidota bacterium
TATAGGTATAAGTGACCGCATGTGTCCCCACGCCAGCTACACTTGCATCAAAATTAGTCCCGCTCACACCTGTACCCGAAAACGTTCCGCCAGATGGACTCGCTCCGCTCAAGGCTAATGTCGTACTACTCACACATTCTTCTGTATCCGGCAGAGTTAAGGAGATAAGCGGTGTACAATCCGAGTCAAAGCAATCGACGAGACCATCTTGGTCATTGTCAAATCCGTCCGTGCAAATCTCAACACAACCGTCAATTAGTGGATTTTGCCAATAATCTAAAGAAACAGAATCGTACGTTATAGTAGTAACCAATCCATTGGCATCTACTGTAGGTGCGCCGGAACCAGCCAGTCCATCGCTATCCGGATCATTAATCAACTCCTCATCTGTATCATTGCAACCATCTCCGTCTGCATCTATCTCATAGGGATCATAGATCCCGTCCGGAGTATTTTCACTATCACTCAAGGTATAATTTATCATACCGCTTTCTGCAGATGTTTCCACCCCATCAAATAGTCCATTGTTTCCGGATCCCGTTATAGATCCGTCTATTCTTCCATCACTATCTAGGTCAAAGGCGCTATGACCTGCTTCATAAGTATCCAGTAGGCCATCATTGTCACTATCTAAATCCATATGATTGGCAATACCATCACTATCCGTATCTAAAGCGAGGTTACATTTTTTGATATAGATCGAAAAATCATCAAACCATGCGAGGCTATCTGGATTTGTTGTTTTGTTAAAAAAGTAAACTCTAAATGTATAGGTAGTACTTGGTTTAAATGGATAATAATTGTCATCAACTCCAAAGCGATCAGGTGTCCATGAAGGGTTAATCTCACTATCTATGGTATTGATATCCTCAATAATCGTACTGGTAGCAAAATTGTCATCTGATACAAGGACAGCTAGGGAGTATCCATAATTATAAGTTGATGCTGCTGAAGCATCTCCATGCTTGGTGGTCTGAAAATTACTTAAATAAAATGAGTTGATATTAGGAAGCGTCGTAAAACTATACTCTATATAATCTGATGCAGCAATAGCACCGGCCAAGTCAATTTGATCGATACCTGGTATTTGCACAAAAGTATTTTGCTCATAGGCACCAAGACCAACTCCATACGACTCATCAAAAGCAGAATCTATCAGGGTATTTTCATAAATTTCTCCTGCGAGTCTAGGCAAGGTATTGTGATGCCATTCTACTGCTACTGTAACATTCTCACCACAATCATTTTCATCAAGATCTTTGATACCATCATTGTCATCATCGAGATCAAATCTATCGCAGATCGAGTCTCCATCAAGATCAGGCTCTAAGCCACCACCACAAATATCATTGACCAAAGTAAGGCAAAAGGCATCAAAAAAAGCAGAATCAGTACCTACACTTTTTGATCCAAATACATGCATAAATTGGGCATTGGCTGGAGCGGTAGCCGTCACACTTTGCATCGCATAAGTAGTGGAATATACGACCCGATTATAGTCATAATATATTTGATTGCCATTGATGTCATAAAATCTTAGACCTCCATAGACATCATCGGCTCCCGTTTTTTTGGCATAAAATTCTAATTGATATGTTTCTCCGGCTGTCACATTTCTACTCTGAATAAACCCACCTTGACCTCCAGATATTAAGGCTGCTTTTGAACCAACATAGGCATCGACTGATATGATGGTATTGCTCAAGTCAGACCAATTTGTTAAGTCACTTTCAAATCCCTCATTGAAAAGCAAACCACTGATACAATTAACACAATCAGGATCGTTACCATCAATCAATCCATCATTGTCATTGTCTATGTTATCATCACAGATTTCAATTCCGCACGCCGTACTT
The DNA here is from genome assembly GCA_024276375.1 of Bacteroidota bacterium. Lineage (GTDB taxonomy): Bacteria > Bacteroidota > Bacteroidia > Chitinophagales > Saprospiraceae > JAJRXG01. The sequence continues at coordinate 1,857 of JAJRXG010000339.1, forward strand.
GCCCTAAGGATCATCTCATCATAATACCTCTTGCCAATAGCTGTTAAATGTCTCGCAGGATGAAACCAAAATTCGCTAGGCACCGGTACAGCACCACCGTTTTTGCTATTGGCATACACCCCATTCATATGAAGACCAAAGTACGTTCTATAACCATGATCTTGACTAACAGTAGGCAGTGTGTCATTGGGGTCATAGAAATAATCGACACCATTAATACCAGCACTCATATTACCAGCATCCGTCCATAAAAAAGCATCGGCAAAACCAAAATAGTTCGACCGAGTCATTACTTCAGCATATGGAGATGTAATATTTTGGAAATTGTAAATCAGACTATTGGTTACATCATCCGTATAGAGATTGCTCTGAAACTGAAAAGATCCCGGATTGGTATCAAATCCAAAATCTTGAATCAGCAAATAATTTGAAACCACAATGGAATGCGGCAGATCCTTCAATGTATCAATGAGATCAGGGCCTATAGATCCTTCAGTGGTAGCTGAAACAAAAATCAAATTATAATCATCAAAATTGACGACAACCGGCGTCGAAGGATTGTCCGGATCATAAAGTGCAAGGCCTGAGGGTTCGTTTTTGGCCAATACAGGTGTGACCGATGCACTACCATTATTCTTGTCAAGGTAATCTATCCATCCGTGATCCCAGGCATCGCCATTTTGGGGTTTATCTTCTCCACAGATGTACAATATATTGCAACTGATTGTATCTGAAGAACAAGCAATAGGCGCATCATATGTACCAGCTGTGATAGAACACACTTCTGTAGAATAACCCAATATCAGATCTATAGGATTATTGGTCGTGCCATCTGCCGGGATATTGAAGGTGACTAGTTGAGGTGAAGTAACCGTATTGGTAAAAATATATCTTCTTTGTCCATAGATACGCACTTCAATTGTATCATTTATGACATTGGGCCAATGAACATCCATAGATAGTAAAGCGATATCTTCAAGTGGTTGGTCTATACAAGCTCCAACTGTTATATCCGTAAGGCTAAACAAGGTACATACTGGAGGTAGTGTGCCGTTGTACAATCCCATATCCACATTGCTTAGGTCTGTTGTGGACAAAAACGTAATGACCGAAGTTGTATCCCCATCAGAATCAATATTGTCGTCCGACCCTATACCTGTAAATGTTGGGTTGTAACCTGAGGGAAAATCAGAAAATACTAAGAAGTAATCTCCTGCGGGAAAATTAGAAAACACATACTGTCCTCCATTTGCCGATATGGTATAATTGTATTCTATATCACCACTGCCGGGTTCTGCTATACCATTGCCATTGGTATCCGCATACAGCGAGATCCGCACACCATCAAGTCCCGGTTCTCCCGTATCTTGAATGCCATTGGCATTGGTGTCTTCCCATACAAAATTTCCAACTTTAGGTATTGTGCCAACTGTAGATTGGATCCCCACTTTGATAGGTTCAGAAGGAAGTAGTGAGGTTCCTGTAGTCGCATTTTTTCCGACGTAGGCAAATGAATTCCATGCGATTTCTCCTCCTGTAGGTGCATTGACCGGAGCACGCATTTCCCATTCTAAAACAATGGAATCATTCTGAGCCAATGTAATTCCAATCAAACTAAATCTCATTGATCGAACAGTGGTAATATCAGTGGGTGGTGTTGTTGACCATCCGGCAGTAGTGCATCCTGCAGGAAAAGGTATTGGATTACTGCCTGCCAATTCGTCGCGACAGGGATTGTTCTCGACGGAGTATTCGACTATAACGCCAGCAGGAACCGAAACGGATGAGGCAAGGTTGGGTCTCCATTGCGAAAATCGATCCGTGGAGTCATCCAATACTTCTGTATCATTAATGTATGGCAAAATGTCAATGACTACAATACTATCAATTGGTGTGACATTGGGGTTTTTGAGAGTAACTTTATAATTGGAAAGTCCACCGGGTACAGTCGTTGCCGTCTCCGGATATTGGGAGTAAACAGTATCCAATGTACCTATAACCTCAATCCTTGATTGCAACCCCGCAGAAGATGGCGACAAAATAATATTGATAGAATCATATGTCTCACAATAAGTACTGGCATAAGTGCTCAGAAAGTCTTCGGTATCATTTGTCTGACAATTGTCATGTACTGATCCCGTCGAGTTAAAATATAGATAAATATTCTGCCAGCCCAAAGAAGCACCCGGTTCAATATAAGTTTTAAACATAAGACCTGCCCCCCACCATAAACCATCAGATTCAAGGGTAAATTGATTGCTATATGTTGTATCATAAACAAAGCGTACGATCTGTCGTCCGTCCACATACGTCGCCAATTCTACTGTAGGATCAAAGCCATCAAATGCATCAGGAGGCCATGCATAGTACCAAGATCCTGGGACATACGATAATCCCGGAGGCAATACAACAGACATTACTCCCCCAACAATATCCTCTGTCATGTTGGGATCATTCCAATATTCCCAATAGGATAAAATAGTATCTCCAATATTGGCCGTAGTAATACTGTTGACAGATAAATCAAAAATGTCATTTTGAGCGCTCAACTCATTGAATCCCAAAGTACTATCTATAATGGAGTTCATACACTTGCGATCTGTCACAGTGACTGAGGATTGCACTCCTGTATAATCGGCACAGTTTGTAAAAGTCGTTCCATGCGCCAGAGGGTCATCCAGATAAGCATACATGACTAAACTAGGCCCAAAAGTATTGCCATAGCGATATGGATTATACAATCCGTTGCCGGAAACAGTCCCCAACTCTAATTTTAATTGAGTTACCTTCACGCCCCCCGGCAATCCCAAGCCCGAGACATATCGCGTAATCCTAGTATTGAGATTTATGTTCTCCCACAATACCCAGACACCGGGATTGTCAGAAGTCATATAATACAACTGTCCGGGGTGATCTACATCGGGAAAATAAGGCGTTCTTACCTGATCGAATGTAGCAATGCTAGGAAAAGTATCAATGATCGTATATGAATCAATATCATCAAATCCTAGATTTCCCACCAATACCCTCCAATATTGATAGCCACCTTGTAAGATATCATAAGTACCACTTTTCTCAGAAGCAAATACGCCCGTTGCAATCCCTCCCGACAAAGAGGCCAAAGCTGAGCTAGATGGGTTGCCGGCATTGGTGGAAGTAGCGTCGGCCATATTGTCCGCAGTACTTCCGGACAATGATCCTACAGGAAACTGAGTCTGAATGTAGATCTGAACACTTGATCCCTGTGCCAGATCATTTCCATCACCTTCATTGAAAGTGATAGTGATAAACCTTGTTGCCGGGTCATATACGGCAGATTGTACACCAGCCGGCAAGGGATCTGAAAAACTCAAAAAATCCAAGGGTGCCGGCAGATAGTCTGTAATGACCACATCCTGACAATCTCCTGTAGTACTGTTGCAAGCAATATCCAATACGTAATTAAAAGGTACGCCTTCTCCCGGAGTCCCATTGTCCACTGTTTTTGACAATACAAGTGTTTGACTATGTCCGATAATCGCTAGGGACAAAAAGAGCAGCATCAAGCCCTCTCTAGACAACAGGGTACGAAGTATATTGCTTGAGTAAGACCCAATATATACTCCACGAGACACTTTGAACAATTTTGCTAGCATAGATCAACAATAAGACAATCCACACAAGGTCAACCACTAATCAAATAATGTAAAGATATCTCCATGAGACATCTACGACCTCTTAACGAAGCTCATATTCGCCTAAGCTAACATCTCCTCAAACGAGGGAACAAGCCATGGCTTAGTGCAAAGTTAATGATAAATTATAATAAAATATAATATATAGACTCTTGATATATATTCTTTTATGAAAAATTAAGCCCATGACAGCCTTAAGGACTACTAAGAATAATGACAGTCACTAAAACATATGGTCGGACTCACAAAGAGCCTCCCTCTTCAATATTGGATCCCCATAAAAAAAGAAAACTATAACAATGTATAATTTGGTTCTAGTTCTGCTGCACCTTCCTTGTCATAAAAATCAGATATGATTCTTACAACTTCATCCGGATCATCTGTTATAGGTATGAGTTCCAAATCTTTTACACTAATATTTTGGTGATCCTCTAGCATCGTCTGTGTAATCCAACTCTTCAAACCACTCCAGAACTCAACGCCCATCAATACAATAGGAACCGGAGTGATTTTCTTAGTTTGTATTAAAGTTAAGACCTCGAACAGCTCGTCCATTGTTCCAAATCCTCCCGGAAGTGCCACAAATGCTTGGGCATACTTGACAAACATTACCTTTCTGATGAAGAAATACCTGTGTATAATGTTTTTGTCCGGATCGATATACGGATTGGAGTGTTGCTCAAAAGGCAGCACGATATTGAGTCCTACAGACATTCCTCCTGCTTCATGAGCACCTTTATTGCCTGCTTCCATAATACCCGGACCTCCACCGGTAATCACTCCGTACCCATCTTCGGTTAGCTTGCGAGCTACTTCTGTAGCCATCTCATAGTATTTGGTACCCGGTTTAGTTCGAGCCGATCCAAATACAGATACACAAGGACCGAACTTGTTCATCTTCTCAAAACCTTCTACAAATTCAGAAAGCACTTTGAACATTGTCCATGAGTTTTCTGCATTAATATGATGCCATCTTTTACGTTTACCCAATACCATATGCACTTACTAAATAAAAAAAAATCAGTTAAGCCTCGCTTTCTTCCTTTTGTCCATCGTCGTAAATCAATACTGACTCAGCCATCAATACATATGTCAAAATGATTCAATCATTACTGACAAGGCTAAAATACAATCTGCTTTTTGCTTGAACGGTAGTTCTGGGCTACAAAAGATTGTAATTGTTCCAAGGTATCAAATCTCTCAAAGAGAGACTCGTACTCCGACCGAGTATCAACATTCACAGACACAAACTTAGAGACATCGCTTTTTGTAACATGACCTTTACACAATATTATGAGTCGTTCGACCACATTACGCAATTCTCTGATATTGCCAGTCCAAGATCCTTTTTGGAGCTCTTTGATCGCAGATGGTTCAAATTTCTTTGCAGGAATATTATATTCTGAACAAATCAACTTGTTGAAGTGATCGACCAATATAGGGATATCAGATTTTCTCTCTCGAAGACTCGGTACCTTAATAATGATTACAGCCAACCGATGATACAAGTCCTCTCTAAAATTACCCCGCAAAATCTCTTTACGAAGGTCTTTATTTGTGGCAGCCAACACACGAACATTGACCCGGATTTCTTTGTCTCCGCCCACTCTGGTAATTCTGTTTTCCTGAAGGGCGCGGAGCACTTTGGCTTGAGCCGAAAGACTCATATCTCCAACTTCATCAAGAAATAGAGTGCCCTCATTGGCCAATTCAAACTTTCCCGCTCGACTCTTATGTGCTGAAGTAAATGCCCCTTTTTCGTGACCAAACAATTCACTCTCTATCAATTCGGAGGGTATCGCAGCACAGTTAACTTCTATTAGGGATTTCTCACTTCTATTACTTTTGTCATGAATCCAACGAGCCACAAGTTCTTTTCCCGTACCATTTTCTCCATGTATCAATACACGCGCATCTGTAGGTGCAACGACATCAATCGTATCATTGATCCATTTAATAGCCTCGGATTGCCCCACGATTTCAATCGTTTTACTTCGAGAAATACGTTTTTGAAGCGTCTTCTTTTCCGTGATGAGAGAAGACTTATCCATGGCGTTCCTAATCGTTATTAACAATCTGTTGAGATCCGGTGGCTTCTGAATAAAATCAAAAGCTCCTTTCTTAACAGCTTCAACTGCGGTATCTATATTGCCATGTCCCGAAATCATCACAACTGACAGATCCGGTTTGAGTATCCGTATGCGATCCATGACATCCATCCCATCCATTTTGGGCATTTTGATATCTAGAATAACAACATCGTAATCTTGCTGCTTGACCTTAACTACTGCATCCAAACCATCTACCGCTTCAAAAACCTGATACTTCTCAAATTCCAATATATCTCGAAGCGTACTTCGAATCCCTTTATCATCATCAACAATGAGAATTTTAGGCATAATTACTTTTCTTTGAGTTACGAAATCACCATTTAAAACGCTAATATATTAAGATTATTCATAATATGTAATATGTTGCGAATCTTTTATGTACAGCTGCATCTTTAAAAAATGATGTTGGGGCAGATCCCTTGGGTTCAATTGCCCTAAGTCAGATCCATCTTCGCCTTAACTTAGCCATTGAAAAGATTTTGGTCTTTTAACCCTAATACCTATAAACCCGGGGATGCGAACGAGGATTCTTCTAATCCATACCCAATTGATAGGCTATCCAGGACATTAGACCTATACTGGTTTTTAGTGCGGATTCGTCGATATCAAAAGTGGGAGTGTGCACGGCACTCCGTTTGCTGCCATCAACTGCACTTGTACCGAGCCGGTAAAAACATGCGGGAACAACCTGGGAGTAGTACGAAAAATCTTCCGCTGTCATACGCGAAGGCAAATCCACAACATTATCTTCTCCTAAGTATTCTAGCATAGCTTTTTTTACAGATGCTGTGACATCAGCATCATTGATCAAGGCTGGATATCCTCTAACAATATTAATGTCTGCAGTAGCGCCATGAGCTTGACAAATACCGTTAATTTTTTGCCTCATGAGCGTATAAACTTCTTCACGCCATTCTTCATCAAAGGTTCTAAAAGTGCCTTCCAATTTGACTTCATCGGGGATTATATTGGTTGCTCCACCTACAGAGAAGATTTTACCGATGCTGAGTACAGATGGTATATTGGGGTTACCATGCCTGCTCACGATAGTTTGAAGTCCCACAATCACTTGAGCACTGACCAAGATTGGGTCAATCACATGTTGAGGTAGCGCTGCATGGCCACCTTTCCCTTTTATGGTAATATACAGTTCATCGCATGAAGCCATGAAGGCATTCGGTTTGACACCAACTGTCCCGGAGACCAAATCAGGATGAACATGCTGCCCGACTATAAGTTCGACATCCGGATTTTCCAGAACGCCATCGGCAATCATTTTTGATGCGCCTCCCGGCAAACGTTCTTCTCCCGGCTGAAAGATACATCGTATCTTACAAGGCAAGTCATCGGATATCTCGTTGAGTATTAAGACAACACCCAACAGCGACGCCGTATGTACATCATGTCCACAGGCATGCATAACTCCTTGTTGGGTAGAAATATAAGAATGACTGCCTTCTTCCTGAATAGGCAAGGCGTCTATATCAGCTCTCAGCGCAATGGTTCGTTCTCCTCGTCCTATATCCACAGTAATTCCAGTACCTCCGCCCAGACCCTCGATCGGTTGTAGACCCCTGTCCCGCAAGATTTTAGCGATATAAGATGCCGTATCAAATTCCTCAAATGACAACTCCGGATACGCATGCAAATGTCGCCTATATCCTATGACTTGTTGGTGGTACTTGTCGGACAATGCTACTATCCTATTTTTCATATTCATATCAAAACGCTTTTATTAATGCGAAATACCTCGGCAATATTAGGAACAAATCATTGAATATGGAGTAATGCATCGAATAGTTCAACATCTGATCTGAACAATCACGGTCGATCACCGATTTGCGGTAACAAGGCAAAATTGAAGGTGGCAATGCGACCACGGCATCACATGATTGCTTGTTCTTATACCCGACCAATGTTCTTCGTCCGGATATCACCTCATGCCATCTGCTTAAATCAATGCGTCCATTCATCGATATTTGATAAATAATAATCGGTATAAGACTAAGTCCCCCTATGGTTACATCAAGCCATCTTTTTTGCCATCTATAGGCATCCTGAGCAAGATTGTGATGACTTAAAGCATCATACCTTCTACCTTGAGTATGTGGTATCATACTGGATATAATCTGATGTGTCCTTGGATTCCAAAAAACATACTCTCTATGTTCCTGATACTTCTGAATGAGGTCTATCGCTCTTTCACCCTTGCTCATGTCAAAAACAATCATAGTCTCGTCAGGCAGATTTGAGAGTTCATCATATCTCAATATCCGGTTGACTTTATTGGGGTATAGATAGCGCTGCATAACAGCAATAGCCCCATCCAAAATATTATTGTTTGACAAGACTATGACGTCCCTTCTATTGATTGACACTCGATTGCCCAATTGTTGAAACCCAAATCTGGAGATCCACATGATTCCTCCTGCCATCACAAGAATCATGCGCGAAAACCTCCAATCCATCGGCAGCAATGAATACACGACAAGAGAAATCACAATCCCAACTCCCAACGATTTCATCCCTCTGATCCGCCTATCAGAATTCAGATAAGCACCTCCTAGGATCATAGATGAAACCCAAATCCCCGTATAAAGAAAGTAGTTGAACCAATACGTCCAATATCCAAAATAATCCCATATCCCATACCTCCAATAAGACCAAATAAACTGACATCCCCATAGAATAACCAAACCAACAACAGCGTCCCGTACGGGTTGTAGTAATTGTCTCAGCGCAAACCATACAAATGAAGTTATACTCAACACCCGTGTGACAAAAACGACCAATATCCATTGTCCGTATGAGTATGAATCGCCGATATACTTCCCTACAAATGAGGCCATAGAGTTATAAAAATGTCGATTGTATGTCCAAGAATGTTTCTCTGTACTTTCTCCCTTGAAATGAAGAACAGCTTGATCCGTTAACAAATAGTTTGTGTTCCCGTGTTTGATCGATTGAATAGAAAGATCAATGTCTTCGGCATACATAAAATATCTGGAGTCAAAACCACCGATGGAATCATATAGGTGTTTTTTGATAAACATACATGCCCCGCAGGCAACATCTATCTTTTGGTACGGCCTTTTGATATCGATCTTGGTATAATATCCATATCGAGATTTCCGGATTCCCAATCCTTTCCACAGGGCACTTTTGAGGCTTGGTTTGACACGTGCGCTTTCAGAGAGTACACGTCCTTGGCCATCCAATAACAAGGGGCTCACAATCCCGACAGCATCTCTATCGCTAACAAAGTTCAACAAATCCCGAAGCAACGATACTTGGACTATGGTATCCGGATTGAGTAACAACAGATAATTGCCACTAGCGATAGTCGCACCTTGATTGCATGCCGCACCAAATCCCACATTGCCTTCATTGCCAAGATAGATAACATCCGGATGATAAGCCTTCAAATATCGCTCAAGTCCATCGTATCTGGCATTATCCACCACGATCACTTCCAAAGGGATATCTCCCGAAGCTCGACTTATACTGTCAAGACAAAATGAAATAAAAGGCTTTACCTTGAATGCAACAATAATAACTGAAATGGAGGCTAGCTCTTTCATTGAGAAAACGAAGGTAACACTCTGTTCATTGCTCCACTCTCTTACAACTCCGAAATCTCGTATGGCACTCGCGTGACAATAGATCTCCCCAAGGTCAGTCCATCGGCATATTCGAGTTCTCCTCCAAAAGAAATACCCCTCGCCAAAAGGGTCACGCGCACTCCCAGAGGTTGCAATCTTTTAGAGAGATAATAGATCGTTGTTTCTCCTTCGATAGTCGGACTCACTGCCATAATGACCTCTTGGATATTATGACCTTCAACCCTCTTAACAAGGCTCTCTATATTTAAATGTTCTACTGCTATACCGTCCAATGGAGATATCACTCCACCCAGTACATGATACAACCCTTGATATTGATCCGTATCCTCGATTGCCATCACATCTCTGATGGACTCAACAACACATATGGTATTGGACTTATGGCTTCGCTCAACACAGATACTACATATCTCTCCATCCGCCAGATTATGACATATCTGACAAAATTTAATATCTGAAATCATTTTGGCAATTGGGGCAATGAACTCCCTCAATACATCCTCTTGCCGTTCTGCTATTAGATATAGAGAAAGTCGTAAGGCAGATTTTTTTCCGATACCCGGAAGCATACTTAATGCTGCCACAGCCTCTTGAAGCAATTTGGAAGAATACGACATATGATAAAAATCTGAAATACAAACATAGACATAAGTCGATGATAATCTATGAATTTATCCGTTGTAATTCCGCAGAGATGGATATTATTGGTCTCAAGTCTCTAGGTTGTCAACACAATAAAAAAAGGTGCATTCCGAAACACAGAACCGTAAAATAGGTCATGTTCATCCAATCTAGTTGTTATCCCATTGCGACTATATGAAATTGCTACCATTGAGATAATCGAGATAATTGAGATATGGCTCAATGATTTCATTGGCTACCTCTCGTCCGGACAACAAGCACTTCAACTTATAAGGACTAGGTTCCAAGTCCTTCTCGATCACCTCTTCTAGGGCAGCAAGTGTACGACTCCGTCCATCCAAGACATCAATGTGCTCCGGCAACATAGATTTGATTCGTTCTTTGAAATAATACAAATGACTACATTCCAATGCGATACTATGATATAAGTCCCAATCTACAGAACTCAACAACCTACGTAAATATCGCTTTACCGCACGGCTATCAAAATCAAACTCCTCTGCAAAGTTCACGAGCTCCTGAATACACAGATAGGATACATACTCTCCATCATCCAAGTCTCCTATGATAGCACTACCTCGTGCAATAGCAATCCTTCGCGCCAATTGATTCGTCAGCGGGGTTCCGAAAACCAATACCCTCCTCGGATCATACTTCCTGAACGCTGGTTTACTGGAGTGAACAACTCCAAGAATCGGAGTGCTATATTGATCTTGAACTTGTTGAAGTGCTGCTAAACTTGAGGTTGTACAGGTGATCAAGATGGCTTTCAATGGATACTGATGTAAATCCAGCATCGCTTGGTTAACCCAATCGACAACTTCTGCTGTTGTCTTATCACCATAAGGGGTGTGTGCGCTATCGGCATAATAGATAAAATCTTCTCGTGGCATTAATTTTAATGCACGTTGGAGGTAAGGAATTCCGCCTACACCCGAATCAAATATCGCTATACGAGGTTTATCCATATGTCGGTGCAAAAACGACAGTCAAAGGCAATATACTATAAAAAAGGAGTAAATATATAGTTATAATTTAGATTCTTCCTTGAGGCCGTCGATAAGAGCCTTACATTTGCGCAAATCCGATCATATACTATGTACGTAGATAACGAAATAAGCCGGTTGAAAAAGGTAATTGTTCATTTTCCGGATCCAGGTATCTCAAGGATATCTCCCAAAAAGGCCGAAGAACTACTATTTGATGACATCGTTTTTTATCCATTGATGAATCAGGAGTATCGGACATTCCTAAGGGTTTTACATGTATTTATAGGAGAGAAGAATGTCTTCAAAATCGAGCGTCTCCTAAGTGAATCTCTGGATGTCTCAAGAGCTGAACGCAACGCATTGATAGATCGCACAATCCTCTTTGAAGAGCTTCCCGCATCATATAAGACCTATTTTAGCCCATTGGACAATGAGGCTCTGGCAAAGGTCTTGATATCAGGGTATCTGAGGGATGAAGATCGACGATTTTTTGATCCTATCCCTAACTTTATGTTTACACGTGATATCGCTGTCACAATCAAAGATCACATTCTCATCACTAAAGCTGCCAAAGAAGCCCGTCATAGGGAGAACTTGTTGTCGTGGTTCATTTTTACTCATCATCCACTATTTGGAGAATTTACTGCTTCAGGCAAGTTGATTGACCTCAATGATTTGGAACTATTCCCTCCTTCTCGCACAGGAGAGACCGTCGCAGCAGAAGGCGGAGACATTATGATGTTTGACAAAGATCATCTATTGATCGGCTGTAGCGAAAGGACTTCTAACTATGCATTTGATTGTATTAAGAATGAAATATTTAAAAAAGGACTAGTCGATCATGTCGTTCAAGTCAACATCCCCAATGATCGAAGTTTTATGCATATCGATACTTTGTTTACCCGGGTTGATCATGATTTAATCACTTGCTATAAACCAATAGTTTATGATGGAGCCGGTTCAAATGTACAGATGTTTCATAAAGATGGAAACCATCAGACATATGCGTCTATCAAGGACTACATTGTGGATCAAGTGAATCCGGATATGCGATTTGTTTTTTCGGGTGGTGGCATCTCTCCCTATCAAGAGAGAGAACAATGGACAGATGGATGCAATTTAGTAGCGATTAGACCCGGTGTTGCCATATCCTATGATCGAAATCTTAAGACACTTGAGTCTTTTGAGGAGGCGGGATACCGTATTATGGATGCAGATGAACTGTTTCAGCGCATTGCTACAAATCCAGAATATTCTGAACAGTTGAGCAAAACAATTATCACAATTCCTTCTGCCGAACTTTCGAGGGCTCGAGGTGGATCTCATTGTATGACTTGCCCTATATCACGTCTTATCTTATGATTGAAAACACAGTATACAAACGAGTACGCTATGCTGAAGCCGATAAGATGGGTTATCTGTATTATGGGCGCTATGCTACCTTATACGAAATAGGTCGATCCGAATTGATTCGCGATTTGGGTTTGAGTTACCGAGCATTTGAAGATGAGCATGGCATCATAATGCCCGTGGTTCATATGGAGTCACGTTACAGAGCACCTGCCTTCTACGACGATATTCTGACGATTCGGACTCGATTGGAAAACATGCCCACGAGGATGATATCCTTTCACCATATCATCGAAAATCAAGAAGGAAAAATACTCAATCTTGGAGTTGTCAAACTCTTTTTTGTTAATTCAAAAACAGGAAATAAGGTAACTTGTCCCTCATTTTTATCAATAGTACTCAAACCATATTTTGAGACCTAAGCCATCAAAAAAGTATTCTGTTTTACACCTCGATGAGCGTATCAAAAGGGTGGTCAACTGGTCTAAGAAAGTCTCCCTCCCGGGATTCAGTGAAGTGCCACTATACAACATTGCTACATTTATCTATCTCGAATTAAAGAAAGATGATATAGTTACGAGGAGCAATTCTGTTGCTTTTAGTTTTTTTCTATCCGTTTTTCCCTTTGTCATATTTGTCTTGCCGTTGCTTTCGATCACTCCTTGGGCTATAGAATATATGGATCGCATTGAGGCCAATATCAACGAAGTATTGCCCTTGACGGCCAAGCAATATATACTGAACATCATCGAAAGCATTCAGACAGAACGTTCACCGCAGCTACAAGTCGTCAGTTTGGTATTCTCTGCAATATTTGCTTCTTCGGGGATGCTCACCTTGATGTATGGATTTGATAAGAGCTATAAGGAGAGTTTTAAGCCTCGCAACTACCTTCACAAGCGTTGGGTGGCTTTAAATCTAACATTTCTCCTCGTTGTGATTCTTTTTATTTCGGCAGTTCTTATCGTTTTGGGCGAGCATGTTCTTTATTCTCTGATTGAAATACTTAGTCTCTCATCTTTTCAAGCGGTTGTATTTGTGTTTTTCAAATGGTTGATCGTTTTTGTGCTATTTTATTTGGTGATTACGATCATCTATCGATATGGTCCTTCCACTTATCGCCCGCTACGACTGATTAACCCGGGAGCTACTTTAGCAACAGTATTTTCGATTTTAGCCTCGGTTGGATTCTCATACTTTATTAACACATTTGACCGCTACAATGAGATATACGGTTCTATAGGGGCTCTCATTGTCATCCTTCTATGGCTTCAGATCAATGCGTTCATCATCTTGGCCGGTTTCGAGCTCAATGCCAGCATCATCGTCAATAGAGACCACCTATCACAACGTTCTAAAACAGAGAAAAACCCATAGATACCATTGATTTACAAGATATTATGTGAAAGATAGGCGACAAAACCCAAGTTCCTGTCTAGAGAGTTGAATTTATAACCAAAATTATGTATTTTTATAGCTTTAGACGTAGAGCTGTAATTTATTTATTAATTAAAAATTCAATACCATGACTCTATTACTTTGGTTAGGTGTTGGGATCATTGCCGGTATTTTGGCCAAGCGATTGATTCCTTCTATGAGTAGGGCGAATTGGGCATTTGCTGCCTTAATTGCTATCGTTGGTGCCATGACCGGTGGTTTTGCCGGTGAAATCAGTGGTGCGGGAACAACGTATTTGGCTGAAACCATTGTTGCAATTATCGGAGCGGCAGTTGTTTTATTCTTTTATCGTCAGTACTTGTCTGACTTAAATACTGGGCTATAGATTTAGATTTTACTTTCCCATTATTATAAGAATAAAGTACTAAGACGAGCGCCTTGTTGTAGATGTGTTGCTATTGGGCTTTCAATCAATAAGATTGATCATGGTATTTGTATGCCTCTTTTTTTTTCTGCTTGAACAAAAAGAGGTAATACTAATAGGAAACGTGCCTAATTTGTGAGCAATACGTATCGTTCCAACTACTCCACATACTCTTGTCTCTCTACAAGAGCGTAATAGTCATTGTCCAGTTCTAAGTACCCTTGATAGTAACAAAACCGATAGCGTTTGCCGGCTTTTGTAATGTATTCATTGGTAAAGTAACTGAATCTAAACCCTTTTTCGAGCAATAATTGCCTCGATGCTTTCGATTTTCCTTTAGGGTTCAGTTGTTTGAGAATATATCTGTTCCTACGGAGGATTATATTGACGTCCCTGATAAATTTTGTGCGAACACGCTGGATGCGATTATTATATGACGAACGACATTGCGCCTCACAAAACTTCTTGTCCTCCCTACCTAAAAAAGCCTTGCCACATTCGAGACAATTACGTGCCATATCAGTATTTTAAGAAATTGATTCAAGCAATATACAGAATCCTAAAATCATATGCAAAGCATCTGGGAGGAGTGTGTATAACATATTGCATAAAATAGGATTTCCCTTGATGAGCGAAACAAATCAACACCTCCCCACCACGCATTGCCAGCTGATTCCTAGGACTCAATAAAGCATATTGCCCCGGTCTTTAGACTGGGGATAAAAACAGATCCACTGTATTGGCTTTAGCCATTAATATGCATAGACTTGTTAA
>JAJRXG010000340.1 GCA_024276375.1 Bacteroidota bacterium
ATTTTGAACAATTGACTTGGAATCAAATCAAGAAAGCCGAGAATGAAATAAACAAACGCCCAAGAAAAAGACTAAATTACCATAACCCAAAAGATGAATTTATTTTATTAACAAAAGTTGCATTTGCGGCTTGAATTCAGGTTAATAGAAAGGGAATAATGCAAAAAGACAATGCTGGAGGAAGAAGTACAAATTATGAATTAAGCGAAATAGAATAATCAGTAGAGTACAGTGCATAAAATAAATACGGTTTAGTGCCTGATCAGAAGTTTGTGGCTTTGTATCAAATATCGCAAGCTGACCCCCTAGATATCGCACTATGTGACCCCCTAGATATCGCAAGCTGCCCCCCCTAAATATGAACAGTCTCTGCCATTGAGATAAAGTAATCCTCTATGACTCCTTAATGTCACCATTAGTCACTATTGACTATAAATTTAGTTATTCGTAACTTGTCGCCGTGGACAAGAAGGCATTCATAATCCAAGCAGCAACCCGATACTTCAATGAGCATGGGTATATGACTGTATCATTGTTCCAATTGGCGCAACACCTCGGCATGAGTCGTGGCAATCTGACCTACCACTTCAAAGACAAGGATCGCCTACTGGACGCTATCAACGAGGAGATGTGGGACAAGATCAAAAGCGAGCGCAACAAATCACGACAATTGCCGTCCTTTCAGAATCTCCACAATGAGATCCAACTCTATTACAAGTTTCAGAAGCAGTACCGTTTTATATTTCTCGATTCTCATGTACTCAATCATCCACTTGTTAAGCAACAATTTCGGGAGATGACCACTCAATCTATAGCAGACAACAAGGCCGCCATTGCATTTGCCATTCAGCTCGGCAATATGAAGCCCGAGACCTATCCCGGCATGTACAACAACATCGCCCTCATCACATGGATGCTAACCTTCTTTTGGCTGCCACAACAAGTGATCCGCGGTAGCAAAACGACAGAAGATGGAGAACGATTGATCTGGAGTATTCTCATCCCACATTTTACCCCTAAGGGACTCAAGTCATTCAAAAAATTCTTTGGGCAAGATATCTTGGACTCATTGGGTGCTCCCTTCGAGTACGACTTGAATCACCTCATAGCCTTTTAATCATATCCGACGCCATGCAAGTACTACAATCCAAAATAAACACCAAGAGCCAAGCCTACCAAGACAACTACCAAGAGATGCTTCAGTGGTGCCAACAACTCGACAAGCATCTAGAGAAAAGCCGGTTTCAAGGCAAGGATAAGCATATCGCTCGAGCCCGCAAGCGTGGCAAACTCCTCGCTCGCGAACGCATCGAACTGCTCTTGGATCAAGACAGTCCATTCTTAGAGTTAATGCCGCTTGCCGGTATGCAACGCAAAGGCGGATTTGGGGCTGGAGGCACTTCCGTCAGTGGTATCGGATTGGTATCTGACAAGCTGTGCATCATCAACGCCAATGTCGGTACGCGCAAGGGTGGTTCTGTAGATTACCCCACCGTCATCAAAGGACTCCGCATGAGTCAGATCGCTCGTGAGAATAGACTCCCTACCATCAATCTTGTCGAAAGTGGTGGTGCCAACCTACCCGACCAAGCTAAGATATTCAATATCGGTGGTGCATCCTTTCGGGAAATATCACAACGTTCCAAAATGGGCATTCCGACCATATCCGTAGTATTTGGCAATGCCACAGCCGGTGGAGCTTATGTGCCTGGCATGTCAGACTATTCGATCTTCCAAAAAAAAGCAGCCAAGGTATTTCTCGCCGGCCCTCCGCTTGTCAAAATGGCCACTAATGAAGATGCAAGCGAAGAAGAACTGGGAGGCGCAGAGATGCACAGCAGGATATCCGGTGTCTCTGACTATCTGGCAGAGGATGAATATGACGCCATCCGTATTGCTAGAGACATCATGCAATTCATAGATGTCGGCAAACCACACTTCATTCCAACTGAAAAAATTCAAGCCCCTCTACATGATGCCGAGGAGATCCTTGGCGTTGTATCCGCACAGACCAAAGTGCCATTTGATGTCCGAGAGCTCATCCTCCGAATCACCGATGGATCGAGATTCTCAGAATTCAAAGCCGCATATGGCAACACAATGATCACCGGATGGACAACCATCCATGGTTACCACGTAGGCATCATCGCCAACAATGGTGTGATTTTCTCCGAGTCTGCCAATAAAGGCGCTCAGTTTATCCAACTCTCCAACCAGAACAATATCCCGCTCATCTTCATCCAAAATACCACCGGATATATGGTCGGCAAGCAATATGAAGAAGGTGGAATCATAAAAAATGGCGCCAAACTCATCAATGCTGTCTCCAATAGTACCGTGCCGCATATCACCTTGATGATTGGCAACTCATATGGTGCCGGCAACTACGGCATGAACGGTAGATCTTACGACCCTAGGTTCTTATTTACCTATCCCAATGCCAAAATCGGCGTGATGGGGTCTGAACAACTAGCAGGAGTGATGGAGATCATACAACGTGCCTCTGCCAAGTCCCTTGGTCAAACCTACGACGAGGAGCAAGGTGCCATGCTCAAGGCAATGCTCATAGCTGAAGCCGAATCCAAGGCAACTTCATGGTACTCCACCTCAGAAATATGGGATGACGGCGTCATAGACCCCAGAGAAACACGCAATTATCTGGGATTCTCGCTTGCCATCGTTTACAATCAAGAGATAAAAGGTACCAACGCATTTGGTATCTGGAGACATTAATCAAGTGGAAGAAAATATGAGCACAACAAATACCAACATAAAACCCATCTCATCCATCCTCGTTGCCAATCGTGGAGAGATCGCTTCGCGCATCTTCAGGACTTGTCGCAAGATGGGTATTCGCTCCATCGCCGTTTATACTGATGCAGATCAACATATGCCCTATGTCAACGATGCAGATGAAGCCATATACATAGGTGCTAGCGCCGCCCACCTATCATATCTCGATCATGAGGTCATCATCCAGGCAGCTCATAAGATGGAGACAGATGCCATTCATCCGGGATATGGATTCCTTTCGGAAAATGCAAATTTTGCCCAAAAATGTATCGACCAAGACCTCATATGGATCGGACCACATCCTCAAGCCATCGCTGCTATGGGATCCAAATCCCACGCCCGTGTAATCATGCAAGACCACGATATACCCGTAGTGCCCGGATACAACGATGACAATCAACAGATAGAAAATCTCATCGATGCAGCGCAATCCATAGGTTACCCCATACTTCTCAAAGCTACTGCCGGCGGCGGCGGCAAAGGCATGAAAGTGGTACATAAGTCAGAAGATATTGAAAAACACATACGTACCGTCAAGCGCGAAGCCCTCAACCTATTTGGTGATGATCGATTAATCATCGAGAAGTATATCACCGATGCGCGCCATATAGAAGTTCAGGTCATAGGTGATCAACACGGCCATTTAATACACTTGTTCGAGCGTGATTGTACCATTCAGCGTCGTCATCAGAAAGTCATAGAAGAGACACCATCCCCTGCCCTCTCCCATGCTTCAAGGAACAAAGTACTGTCGCTTGCGCTAAAAGCAGTTCGATTGATAACATATGATAATGCTGGAACAGTAGAGTTTCTATACGATGTTCCGACGGATTCCTTCTACTTTCTTGAAGTCAATACCAGACTACAAGTCGAGCACCCTGTCACCGAAGCAGTTACAGACATAGATCTTGTCCAACTACAGATTGAGTCCGCTCAAGGTATCCCCCTTAGTATCTCACAAGAAGATATCAAGACACAAGGACATGCCATCGAAGTGAGACTATATGCCGAAGATCCAACTCAAGAATTTATCCCTTCTTCGGGTCAGATACTACAGTTTTCATATCCCTCAATAGATGGATTAAGAATGGAGAGCTCCGTACAATCTGGCGCTCATATTTCGATATACTACGATCCGATGATTGCCAAGATTATCGTGCACAGCAGCACGCGACCTGAAGCACTCCGCAAGATATTGTACGTACTTAAGAACATGACTTGCGCCGGCATAAAAACCAATCAGCATTTTCTCATCCAGATTATTGAAAACAAAATCTTCAGATCTGGCAAGTTCAATACCCAATTTATAGATCAGCATCTCAACCTTCTAGATCTACACCAAGACCCATTGTATAATACGCACTACGCTGCCATGGCAGCTACCGTTCTATCTTGGTATAACAGAAGACATGCACAAACTCTGTTGAGAGGCCTCCCCTCCGGTTGGCGCAACAATGACTATCAGCCACAACACAATACCTTTGAGAATGATCACCGACAACTCAAGGTGCAATACAGGTATATAAAAGATGTCTTTACATTTACGATCGATGAAGCGTCATACCAAGTACAACTCGTTAGTATCAACGATCGTCATCTACTACTCTCCATTGATGGATGCCGATATAAGTTTGCAGTAATTGAACGGGAGGACAAGTACTTCGTACACAACAGCAATTGTGGTCATCTGGAGCTCTCCCTCATAGATCGACTTCCGTCAAAAAAGGTAGATATGCAAAAAGGTGCCTACCTTTCTCCCATGCCCGCACAAATCATAGATGTATTGGTACATACAGGGCAAGAGATCCGACAAGGACAAGAGCTGCTGGTGATTTCTTCTATGAAAATGGAAAGCACCATTGAGGCCAATGACAACGGAGTAGTAGCTGATATCTTCGTAGCCAAAGGTGACAACATTGAAGCAGGTATTGAATTACTTAGAATCGATTCAAAATCCAATCAAAAAAAATTATAAAAATTGATGATATGCAACTATATAATAACGAACAAATACAGAGGATACACGAGCAAAGATTTGCATTTATAAAAGTCCGTATAGAAACCAATGTATTGACCATTACACTCGATCGCGCAAACAAAAAAAATGCCCTACATCCACAGATGGTCAATGAGATCGCATATGCTATGCACTTTGCTCACTTCACTAAGGACATATGGGTCATCGTATTTCAAGCCAAAGGCAATGTATTTTGCGCAGGAGCAGACCTCAAAGCTATGGCGGGCATCATCGAACCCCACGACTCTACCATACCCCAGCCCAACACTAAGGATGTCCTTATGGCCTCGCTCTTCTCAACAGTTCACGTTCCGACCATCGCCATGGTCACAGGAGATGTTTACGCTGGGGGATTCTTCTTCCTCGCAGGATGCAATATTGTAGTGGCGCAAGAAGGTATCAAATTTGGACTGCCGGAAGTTAAAAGAGGCCTTTTTCCCTTTCAAGTAATGGAAGCCCTTTTGCAAGTCATGCCAGCCAGAAAAGTCATCGATTGGTGCATCCGCGGATACAACCTACCCGTTCATGAAGCGGCTCAATACGGTCTGGTGAGTGCCGTATATCCTTCGACCCTTATTCACCAAAAAACGCAAGAAATCATCCATCAACTCACACAAAACAGCCCTACCGCCATCCGCTTGGGACTACAAGCATACAATCATATACGTCCGAGCTCA
>JAJRXG010000341.1 GCA_024276375.1 Bacteroidota bacterium
GAGTGCGGGTTGGCACTTATCAGATTATTACAACCACTCGAATACTACCAAGAGAAATATGGTACGGCATTGTATGGGTTAAATAAGCTTCAGATCTTATTACAAAAACAGCGGAATCGAGGGCAAGACGGAGCGGGAATTGCGACCATTAAGCTTGATACAACTCCTGGCGAACGTTATATCAGTCGCCGTCGAAGCAACAGTCCACAGTATTTAAAAGACCTATTTATTGGAGCTTTTGCACATTTTAAGGACTGTTCTCCAGAACAGATGAAGGACGTGGCATGGCTCAAAAAGAATAAACCATATACCGGAGAGCTACTTCTCGGACACTTGCGATATGGAACACATGGCAAGAACACAATTGAAACGGTGCATCCATTTTTGCGTCAAAACAATTGGATAAGCCGAAATCTCGTCCTTGCGGGAAATTTTAATTTGACCAATGTCGGCGAGCTATTTAATGAGCTGGTTGCCCTCGGACAATATCCCAAAGAAAAGTCGGATACTGTTACTGTCCTTGAGAAGATTGGTCACTTTCTGGACGCCGAAGTAGAAAGATTGTACAATTGGTTCAAGGCTGAGGGATATGATATTCAACAAATCAATGCCCTTATAGCCGAGCATCTAGATCTTCAGCGCCTGCTACAACGAGCCTCTAGGAAGTTTGATGGAGGATATGTAATGGCCGGATTGATTGGACATGGAGACGCTTTTGTCTTGCGGGATCCCGCCGGTATTCGTCCCGCATTTTATTATTATGACGATGAAGTTGTCGTAATGGCGAGTGAGCGTCCTGCGATTCAGACAGCATTCAATATTAAAGTTGGTCAGGTCGAAGAGCTTCAACGCGGCCATGCACTAATTATCAAAAAGAACGGATTGGTTACAGTCCGACCTTGCAAAGATCAACTTCCTCGAAAAGCTTGTAGTTTTGAGCGCATCTATTTTTCTCGAGGTACTGATCGGGATATTTATCAAGAAAGAAAAAAACTTGGCGAACTCCTTGTTCCGGAAGTATTAAAAGAAGTCAATTTTGACTATGAACACACTGTTTTCTCGTTTATCCCCAATACCGCAGAAATAGCTTTTTACGGATTTGTCGAAGCCATACACAATCACTTGAATGCTGCCAAAAGCAAAGAGATCAGTGAAGGGAAGAACCTCTCCCCCAAGGAGATACAAAAAATCCTCGGCAAACGTCCCCGTGTCGAGAAACTGACTATCAAAGATGAGAAATTGAGAACATTCATAGCGGATGATTCGATTCGAAAAGAAATGGTCTCACATATCTATGATGTGACATATGGAATAATCAAAAACAACGTCGATACCATTGTCGTTCTTGACGATTCCATCGTCCGAGGGACAACTTTAAGGGACAGCATAATAGAAATTCTTTCTCGTTTACATCCCAAAAAAATCGTTGTTATTTCTTCAGCCCCTCAGATACGCTATCCCGACTGCTATGGCATAGATATGTCCAAGATGGGAGAGTTTGTTGCTTTTCAAGCACTTATTAGTCTTCTAAAAGAAGGAGGGAAAGAAGATCTGTTAATAAAAACCTATCAAGAAGCCAAAACAAGAATCCGAGAGGGCACGTCCTTTGAGATAAATATAGTCCAAAAGCTGTATGAACAATTTAGCTATCAAAAAATCTCTGATCGAATAAGTCTCCTTCTTACTCCCGACAAAGCACAATGCGAGATAAAAATCATTTATCAGGCGATTGAGAACATTCCATTGGCCTGTCCAAACAATACAGGGGACTGGTACTTCTCCGGCAATTATCCAACTCGCGGTGGGAATGACATCGTCAATCGTGCTTTTGTCAACTATATGGAACAGAAAAATGAGCGCGCCTACTAGTAGTTGCAGCTCCTCGTATGATGTCCCTATATTAGGGAATATAGGCGTAAATATTCATGGTTATCCGAGATATACGAAAGATATTGATTTCTGGCTATGACCAAACCCAAGATAGAGAAATAATCAAGGCAAGCAAAGACTTCGGTTTTGGAGGTTTAAAATTGAAGGCAGAGGATTTTATGTCCCCGGAGAATATCGTGCAACTTGGATATGAGCCATATCCGATAGATATATTGGTAGATGTCGAAGGTGTTGATTTTGAAGAATGTTTTGAGAGAAGGATCGAAGCAGAACGGGAAGGGGCGGAAGTTAAATTTTTATCAATACAAGATTTGATAACTGCAAAAAAATACAGGAAGACTTTAAGATTTGGCTGATGCAGAACAACCCGAAAAGTTAGAGAAGAAAATGAATAAATCGCGACCGAATAAATAAGGATTCAAGCACATTCGGCTCGACTCAGCTCTGAATCCTATGTTGTGTTGTTTCGCTTATCCCGACGCTTATTGTGGAAACTAAGTTTTTGTCTCAAAAGCACCCAACAGAAGATCACCACAGGTTTATATAGAGACGGTTCAAGTAACTGTGTCTGATTAACTATGCATAAAGAAAGAAAAAAGAAAAGAACAAA
>JAJRXG010000342.1 GCA_024276375.1 Bacteroidota bacterium
CTTGAGAATACATTACGATCGATTAGCTGCAGAACTTGACTAAAAAGGCTTACTTTGATTGCTGACATGGTTCATGTTTTGTTTCATCCCTAATGTAGGGAATTCGAGCCATGTCTTTTTATTTTATTTAGGACAGGTGTGAAATCGCATGATTAATTGAAGACACAACTATATTTACCAAATCTATGAAGTATCTGTTACTGCTTTTTTATAGTATTTGCCTTATTGCTGGGGCAAAATACGCCAACGATCTCTACATCACCGTCCAAGAAAGGAAGGCCATGATGGAAGACTATGCAGAGATCAACATGGCCAATTATGAGCTCTTCAATATGCAATTGTGGAAGGAGGAGGCACTGGAGATTATGGAAAATCGCATCCGTGATTTTGAGATTTCTCAGACGATGTACCAAGTCCTCAATGACCAGATACAAGCTTACCTCAAGACCATGTACAAGCGTTATTTCACTTCAGGCGAGTTGGCCTCCATTATCGTGGATGAAGTCCGTAAGAGTGGCAAGGTTAACAAGCTATTTATGGGCATTATCGAAAAACAGGTGCCCGACATGATTCGACAAATAAATTTGACCGGCCAAATCCCGGTACTCTCCAAGCAAATTATCGCAGAAATAAAATCCAATGAACCGCTCATCAAACAGTATATGCAGCAAGAACTGTTGCGTCTTGTACTCGATGACGCCAACAAGCGTTTTTATGACCGTCGTCAAATCATCTATGACAAATATAAAATCGGTGACTTGGACGCTACAGATGCTTATCTTTTAGAGGCAGTGCAAAAAAAGGATGGAGAAATCACCATGCTGATCAGATGGGTATTGGGATTACTTAGTGCGTCTTTAGTGATTGCTTTTTTCCTCGGACGACTATGGGGATTTGCTTCAATGGTTAGCGCCATGACCGCCACATCCATCATCCTTCTCGTATTGGGTGTTTCGATGCCGATGATAGATATTGATGCAAGGCTCAATTCATTTGCATTTGAGTTGCTTGGAGAAGCTATAGAGTTTGATCAACAAATCATATATTATCAGAGTAAATCCATTGTGGAGGTCACCAAAACCTTATGGAAGGGAGGTACTTGGGACTTGAAAGTTGTAGGTGCTTTGGTCTTGATGTTCAGTATTGTATTTCCTTTTATTAAACTCCTACTATCCGGGTTGTTTTTATGGGTCAACAGGGTCAGAAAAAGTCGATTGGCCCAAGGCATTATTTTTCATCTTGGGAAGTGGAGTATGGCCGATGTATTTGTTGTCGCCATATTTATGGCCTATATTGGTTTCTACGGTATTATCTCCACTCAACTCAATAGCATTTCTCAGAATCAAGGAGGATTTGCCATAGAAACGCTCAATTACTCCAGACTATCTCCCGGCGCCTTCTTCTTTACGGCCTATACGATATTATCAATTTTTATCAGCATCCTTATCAATACAAAGGCCAATAAACAAGTATAAAATATATGGTCTAAGGCAACATCAATCAAATCATAAATATGAACATCAGCGATTAGTAGTTACTTTGATTCTAAAAGTAATGCACCTTTTGATATGCCATTAATGCGCTTCTGCAAATCATGAATCATAGATTTAAGTGCATTTATCTCGTATTGATAGTTTTCTCTTTCTGTTTTGATTTGTTTTGTTAACTCCTTGATAGCTTGAATGGCCAATACAGCAATGCCATCATATTTGATACCGAGATATTGGCCGTTGGAAGCCACAATCTCAGGAAATAGCTCCTGAACCTCTTGAGCAATCAACCCAATAGACTGATTTTTGGCAGTATCATCAATAAAAGAATAAGATCGGGGATTGAGCTGAAGGATATCATCTAACGAATATTGAAGTTCACTTATCCCCTTTTTAAGTCTCATATCTGACATGGAAGTATATGCACCGTCCACAGAACTGATAAAAGCTTTGACGGCACCATTGCGCTCGAATGTCAGTTGATCAAGCAAGGTAACAATCTCCCATTTATCATTAGAGTCGCTATCCTCAAGTGCCAAACCCATCGTATTGTTATTAACAACCCGTTGCTTAAGGTGTAATATGGCAAGTGGCGTATCCACACCAATGCCTACGCTTAGCTGATCTCTGTCACTTCTTCCGAGAACAGCGCAATCAGAACAACCCACTCTAGCAAAATAACCTATTGCAACAGCATTTTTTATTTGATCGTCAATCCCATCGGCGTTTGCTCCTACAAAGGTGTTTCTTGACGATTTGTTAGTCAATCCAGCTGCATCACCAATCATTGTGTTGAGGTTTCCACTTTTGTTAAACTTGCCTGCTTGATTGCCAACGTATGTGTTTTGATCAGCATCTTGTCCCACTAGGCCTGCCCATCTACCGATAATGACATTAGTGTGTCCGGTTTGATTGTCCCTTGCTGCTTCATAGCCTATGATGGTATTGAATGATCCCGAGGATCCATTGCCTCTACCTATAACAATAGATTGATTGGGTCCTATCAACAATCGTCCCGAGATATTGATATCACCATCCACGGCTAGAGTGTCTTGCCCATAACCAATGTTGATGCTTACACAAATCAATCCAACAAATAAGAATACATTAAGACTTTTCATTTAGTGATATTATTGTTTTTAGTAATAGAGCTTGAGAGCGAGATATAAGAGCAGAACAATTCCTATCCACCCCATAAGCATGGATATATAGAATATCTTATCTTCTTTCTCGGATTTCATGCATTCACATTGACAAGTCAAATATCCTTATCGCATAGGTATCAAACCCTACCCTATGAGAGTAGTATTGTTAGCGAGTTGTAAAAACTACCCGCAAGGGGTAGTAAGTGCATTATGATCTCATCGAATCAATATGGGGGTCTAATCGATTAAGGTTACGATCTTCTTTAAGGCTTCTTTTCGATTGTTGACATCGAGTTTAGAATAAATGTTTTTGAGGTGAAACTTGACTGTATTGACAGATACGAATTGAGCTTCAGAAATCTCTCGGTTGGTTTGACCCGAGGCGATATATTGTAAGATTTTATACTCTGAATCTGTCAATGGAGTATCCAATAAGTCATTGATGTCACTAAGGGGACTTAGGACGATGCGATTTTTTTCATCTAAAAGATTCGCTGTTCTCGATTTTAGGTTTCTTATACTACTTAATTTTTGGTTGATTTCCCGTTCGTGTTTTAGTTTGTTAAGGTTCTTCTTTTGTTTAAAGAATAGGATGACAAAGATGAGTAGCGATAGGAGGATCAATGAGAGGGCTGCGAGCAACAATTGACCATATTTGCGATTTTTTAATTCAATTTCTTTGAGGTGATTTTGATGGGTCAACAGTTCTTTTTCATAAATAACCTTGAGATCGGCTATAGCATTGAGATTATTATCATTGAGTCTCATGCTGTCTTCTGCGGCATGATACTGTTCTAATAGATCAAAAGCTTCCTTAAATCTTTTATGAGCATATAGTCCCTTAATCTTAGCTTGATTGACTTTCATGGCAATCGTAGTATTGTCCTTCATACCTGGAAGCTTGATGGCTTCATCTAACAATTGAAAGGGTGAAGCATAACCATCAAGTGTCAATTGTTTCAACATAGGCTCTGCTACGGGAGAGCCCCTTAATTCAAAAAACAGTTCTGCCAATGAAACTAGGCCTTCCGCTACACCGTTGAAATACCTGAGTTCCGTTCGATAGCGCACAGACCGCATCAACCATTGATATGCTTGCTTATACTGTTGTAAGGAGAGGTATGTCACCCCAATATTGTAGTACGATCTTCCGATATAAATTGAGTTATCTAACTGTTCACTCAATGTGCGACATTGTTGATGCTGTTGTAGGGCTTTGTCATACATCTTGTTCTGACTATATAAGATACCAAGATTGTTGAAGCCTCTTGCTTGTGCCATCTCTAAATGGCCAAGACTAGCTGCATCAATGGAATTTAAATAATTTTCTTCGGCTTTGGAGAGTTGTCCATAAGTCATAAACAAAACACCACGCAGATTATAGACATCGGCGAGTCCTTGATATGCCTTGCTTCCATTGAGCAGTTTTAAGGCATCTTCTACATACACTACGGCACTATCAACATTGTTGTCAGAATAATGAGACCAACCCACCTCAATCAAGGCTCGGGCAATCAGCTGTGAATCTCCGGTTGTCTGAGCTATCTCCAATGCCTTCTTACCTGACTCCAACGATTTAGGTCCAAAGTAGTAAGCACTAGCAAGACCTATGTAAATCTCAGCTTTTAGTTTAGCATCATCTGTCTGACTAAGTTGATGTAATAGACTATCTACTACTTTGTTTTGACTTCTGGCAAGTGTAGCAACTAAAATAAAGATGAGACAAACAAGTGTTCTTTTCATGGATATAATCCTTTTGACAACTTCGTTTGATAGCTTATTTGGTCAATGGTCATAGTATTGCAGATTGCATTGCTAAGCTTCACTGAATCTCAGAACCAAAAACATCCTACAAAACACCCATGTTGTGAAAATTATCAGATTCCGGCGTGCGCTCATTATTCAATAGAGATTATCTCGCAATTGTTGCTTCAAAATGAGCACACCAATGAAGTCGGATTAAATATACAAATTATACCTACAAGCCTGATTCATAAGAGGCAGGTACA
>JAJRXG010000343.1 GCA_024276375.1 Bacteroidota bacterium
ACCAGTATCTGCTTGCCATCAGCAGTCAAGCTAAAATCATCTACACCTTCTATAATGGTTTTCTCCTCTCGCTCTTTTGTATCGTAAAGGATGAGTGATACATCGTTTTTCTCAGAACCAGTATTGGGATATCTAGCATAAACCAACCCTCCTTTAAATGCCATTAGACCTCCTATATTGCCGGCTTCGGCAGGCAATATGATGAGTCTGCTTTCAATCTGATCAAAGTCGATGGTAACTGTGATTTTATCTTCCTTCTTCATTTTGCCCTCTCCACCGTCTTTATCCGATGCGGCGGATTTGTCCTTTTTAGACTTATTTTTCTCGTCCTTATGTTTCTGATCTTTTGATTGATCTTGCTCGTCGTCGATTTCTTCGTCTTTCTTCAATTCCAATGTATCATTCTTAGATCCCAACAGATGTTTTACCTCCTTGGTCAAGGGAAGTGCTGCGATGAGAGAAGCATTTGGGTACACCCAAGTCCCATCATTCATATCTGAGTAATGTGGAGAAAAATGGCGCAAGGTGGTATAATACAAGTATGTTCCATCATGGCTAAACACTGGATTGGAATCACTATAAAAATCACTCGTAACACGACTGACCTGCTTTGTATCAAGATGATACACATAGATAGAGCTGTTAGAGTTTTCTCCGGACTTTTCATATGCTATCCACTTCGAATCCGGAGACCAATGAATCTCAAAACCCGCTCGCCCGGGATGAGTCAAATTCCAGATAAGATTGTCCGCTTTAGTTTCTACACCTGTTGTAACATTTATTATCTGAATGTCATTCCGATAATCCACATATGTGACATGCTTACTATCTGGAGACCAATACAACTTATATCCATATCCACCATTATGGTAAGTCAACTGTCGAGGTGCATCGTCACTACCGTAGGCCTGCAAATACAATTCAAACTCACCACTTCGATCACTCCAATAAACCACATGCTTACCATCCGGTGACCATGCGGGGTCTCTATCCCAAGCGCCACTCGACTTAGTCATATTGATCGTATAGCCTTCCTTGGACGGCACATCAAACAACTCTCCTCTGCTTTCAATGATTAAGCGCTTCCCTTTCGGTGATACTGTTGCACTACTTATAGACTTACTTACATCCTTAGATCGAGGCATCTCTACCGCCAAATCACTAATAATCTTTATAGACACAGGTTGAAATTCATGCGTTACAAGATCCATCGTGTACATTTCTCCTCCTGCTTCAAAAACCAAGGCATTTGAGCCCGCTGATAAGGTAGAAATATCAAAATCTGCAAAATGCGTGAGCTGCTCTACCCCTCGAGTAATGGGATCATAAGACCACACATTCATCCGCATATTGCTGTCTCGATCAGAGAGAAAATACAAGCGATCACCTGTCCATGATGGCTTCCCATCGATGGCTATGTTGTCTGTTATATTCTCAACTTTTTGTGTAGCTACATCATAGATATATATATCCGAACTCAAGCCACCCCGATATCGCTTAAAGGGGTAATTTTCTGTGATCTTAGTAATATAAGCGATCTTACTTCCATCGGGAGAGTAACTCGCCAACTCTCCATAAGGAATCGCCAACCGCTCGGCATGCCCGCCATGCTTAGATACAGAGAAAAACTGACGTGACGACCGTTGTCCTAACTCCCTTCGCGAAGCAAATAGTAGTCGATCTCCATCCGGATGCCATTCTACCATACGATCTGCCCAAGACTGATCAGTTATGGATCGAGGAATCCCCCCATGAACAGATATCACATAAACATCCATATTGCCATGATACATTGCGGTATAGGCAATCTCCTGTCCATCAGGCGAAAAACGCGGATAAGATTCTTCGCCTGGAGAATGTGTCAATTGATGTGCAACGCCTCCATCATTCGGAACCAACCAGAGGTCACCGCCATAGACAAAGGTGATGTGCGTCTCCGATATATCGGCATACCGCATGAGCTTGGCGCTAATCTGTGATTGCAATGGCGACATTAAGAACCATGCAGTGAATAACAATATTAAGGTTTTCATTTTGATTTATTTAGTCCGACAATATATGGTTTGACCACCTCAATGCCCCTTACTTCTCCATGATTTATATCAAAAGGCTAAATATATCGACCAAATGAATCAAGACATTCAA
>JAJRXG010000344.1 GCA_024276375.1 Bacteroidota bacterium
AGCTTTTTTCCGATACTTGAGGTGAGAAACTGAATAATCCAAGTCATCGTTTATTTGGTTTGCCGTTTTACTCGTTGTTGACACTAATCAGATGTGATAGCTCGTATCTTTAAAAACGACCCTGTTAACATCTTTTGCTCACCGACAAATTTAGCGAATCTATAAGGAGCAAATCCGGTTGGACTTTTCTCTTTATTGTTTAGAATTATTCTATGTAACAGAAAAGATCAAAATATAAGGTTGTTGTTGTCTCCTTATGTCCCAATATCAGATAACATTCTCTTTATGAGGAGTCCTTAAACAGATGAGAATAGAGGCGCGCCAGAGCAATATCCCACTTTGAGCAATTTGTTATAAACATGTCATACTCAATTTATACATATATCATAATTAAACAATATATTTGTCATTCATTATCAGCATAGTCTGCTGGTTGAGAATTTCTCCTGAGTCGGCAATAGACCATTTATCATAGGGATAGGTATCGCCCGTTGATCTATTTATTTTAGTATTGATTTTAATCATCGTTTATAAATCGTTGCTTTATCAAGCTTACCGCACTCATCTCTTCGGTCTTTAAGGCGCACTACATCATCATGTTTAGTAGTGTGCTAGGCCAATCTGTGCTCATAGCACAACTTCCCCCGGATTCGGATATCACAGGCAATGAGTGGATCCGGGATGATCAGCAATATTTCTCCTTTGACGTTCAAGAAGAAGGCATCTACAGACTCACCTATGAAGTCCTGCTCAACGCGGGTATTCCTGTGGATAAAATCAAGGGAAAGCAATTTGAGTTATTCTCAATGGGTCAGCCTGTTGTGATTAGGGTTTCAACTGACGGTATCTTTTCTACCGCGGATTACATCGAATTTTTTGGGAAAGCTCAAGATGGTTCTTTTGATGCACTCTTGTATGACGATCCCGGTCTGATGCAACTCAATCCGGAGATAAGTTTATATGGTCAAACGCGTACGTACTATCTGACATGGGGAGATACGCCTTCCTCTCATCAGTATCAATATCGCGACAATGGCTTGCAAAATGGAGGACTACCCATTCAAGAAACGTACTATTTGCATTCTGAAAAACGAATATTTAAAGACTTTCATAATAAACCCATCCACGATGGCAGAAACTTTATCCGCTATTCCAGTATGGATATTGGAGAAGGTTTTGGAAGCAAAATGAAACACGACCAAACGCTTCAAATCCCTTTATCCAATCGCTCCGACTTTGGTGTTGACCCAAAAATCCGCCTTCGTTTTGCAACCAATCAATGGAGTCGTCAATGGGATATTTATTACAATGACACAAAAATCTCCAGTGCTTTTGTCGGAGGTCTAGGTGTTGTTGCCCTGGAGGAAAAGATTCCTCTGGAAACAATGACTTCCGATGAGGCCTCTATTAGGATTGTTGGTTCCGGCAATCAAAAAGAAAAACACTCTCTTGCTTTTGTTGAAGTTCAATATCCCCGGAAGTTTATTTTTGATAACGTCTCCTACATCAGTTACTTACAACAGCCATCAATCATCTCAAGATATATTGAATATCAAGGCTTTGCCGGCAGCAATCCCATTTTGTATAATCTGGATGAAGGATACTACATGTTTCCCGAAGTCTTCCAAGGGGTTGTAAGGACAACTATCCCCGTTGCGCTTCAACCACATCATTGGGTTTTGGTGGATCAGTCCATGGGCTATCTGTCGGTTTCGGAACTACATGCCGTGGATCTCTCTGACGACTCACAGAGAGGAAATTATCTCATCCTGACCAACGCAAAACTCTTGGCGAGTGGTGTTGTTGACGCATATGCTGCCTATCGCTCTTCACCCGAAGGTGGCAATTATACCGTTGTGATTCAAGAGATCAAAGATCTTTATCACCGCTACGGTTATGGTATCAAAGGCCATCCTCTCGCTATACGCAATTATCTTGATGACCTCAGGAATAAGCAAAACCTTCCTCAATATGTTTTTATTATAGGCAAAGGGTATGAATACACCGATATAACCTCAAGCAATATCGAAGATCTCATTCCTACTTTTGGTCTTCCCGGATCGGACAATTTGCTTGCCGCTCGAAGAGGCGCCCATCATCCCGAGATACCCATAGGTCGGCTCGCCGTCCAAAAAGAACAACAGGTGCTAGATTATCTGGAGAAGATTCGTGCACAAGAGTCCCCCGTTCAACAACCCCAAGATATCGATAATCAAGCATGGAAAAAACATCTTATTCATTTGAGTGGAGGCTCTGCAGATAACCAAGAAACGCTGTTTCGATTTTTGCAAGATATGGGAGATGTGATTACCAACAACACCTTTGGTGCGGATATTTTCACCTTCCGCAAGACCTCCGCAGATCCTATTCAGACCGTTCAGACAGAAGAAATTATGGCGCATATAGATGCCGGAGCGTCTATGATTACTTTTTTGGGCACAGTGCGGTTGGAACTTTTGATTTTAGTCTCGAAGATCCTTCCAAATACAATAATGCAGGGCGGACACCGATTATTTTCTCTCTGGGTTGCTTCTCCGGCAATATTCATACTAAAAGTCCGGGTATAAGCGAAGAGTTTGTACTGGAACCACAAAATGGAGCCATCGCATTTATCGCTACTTCCGGAACAGCCTATCCGGAACCTCAATACTATACCGGACTGGATTTTTATGATTTCTTTGGACAACAAATGTATGGTGAACCTATCGGTCGTGTTCTCCAAGCGGCTCTAGAAGCCCGTTCAGAAAGTACGCTACTGGCAGATATTACCCTTACAGAGCAAATGACCTTGCATGGCGATCCTGCGTACCAATATAATTCGTTTCAAGGGCCGGATTATATTGTTGATCAACCAACCGTCCAAGTACAACCTCTTTTGATCAATGCCGGCACCAATGTTATTTCTGTGTCATTTGACGTTGTTAACCTTGGAACTATGGTTTCCGAACCGTTGGATATTTTACTCATTCATGTGCTCCCGGATGGTACTCCTTACGATACGATCGTCACCTCTATCCCAGCTCCCGGGTATCGTACCACCGTCACCATCGATATTGATAATCCGGGGTCTATCGGTGTGGGCAGCAATCAATTATTCTTTGTTCTAGATCCCGCAGATATGATACCAGAATCTCCCCAAAAAGAGGGAGAGGAAAACAATACCTACATGAAAAACCAAGACCAAGAGGGTTTTTCTTTTTTTATTTTTGATCAAAACGCCAAGCCTCTACTTCCCAGTGATTTGAGCATTGTTTCCAACAGTGATGTAGCGCTCATCGCCTCCATTAATAATGGGCTTTCAACTGGTGGTCAGTTTGTTTTTGAAATAGATACTTCTGAGACTTTTGACAGCCCTTTGGCGATGCGGCAAGTTGTCTCAAGTTCCAATAGCCTCGTAAAGTGGCGACCAAACATCTCTTGGCAAAATGAGACGGTTTACTACTGGCGTGTTGCCACAGAAACAGCAGGCGAAATACTTAAAACTACATTGTGGAAGAAGCACTCTTTTCTCTTTCTTGAAAATGCCCCTTCCGGTTGGAATCAAAGTCATTATTATCAACAAAAAAAGAATCAATACGAAACCCTGCATTTAGATTCCGTAAGCCGTCGTCTCGCTTTTGACGAACGGGTCTGGGATGTTAGAATAAAAAATGAGTTGCGACAAGACTTTGACTACTGGGTTTTTATCAATAATACCGCTTGGGCTTCTCTCAACCCAAAAGCCCTTGCTCCAGCTCTCGGTATTTTTGTATGGGATGAACGAAACGTGCTCTTTCAAAACAAAGGAACCGACTACGGTAGTCTTCCCTACTCAAGAGATCTCTTTTTATATAAAATGGATCGCCTTGAAGATCGTCAGAATGTTATCTCTCTCTTGGAAGCCGTTCCTGAGGGTGCCCGTGTATTTATCCATACCCTCCTAG
>JAJRXG010000345.1 GCA_024276375.1 Bacteroidota bacterium
GATTTCCACAAAAAGGGATATTTTGGATGATATTTTTGGTTTTTGAGATTCAGTGATGCCTGAGTATCAGTTAATTGAAAAAATCAGAAAGATCGCCAAAAGAGACTTTTTTGGTTTTGTGAGTTTCCGGAGTGGGCTCAAGATTCAATATATGGAATGAAATATAAATGATCGTCCTATAGAGTAACTATTCAGTACCTCTATTTTCGACCTGCACACGAAAAAAACTGTGGGTGTTGATGAATAGTTACTTATAGAAGAGTTTTCGTAGCGCTTCTTGTCAAATGGCTTCAATACTTAAGGACAAATACAATTGAAAGATTACTAAGCATCAATTCAATCCTCCAACAGACAGTGATAGCAATCTATTGAGCTTAGATTCCAAGTCATTCATGCGTTTCTGCTGCTGCTCAATCATACTTGTCAACACCTCTGTACGATCCAATCCCACTACCACATTGACACGCTTCAAGCCTATATCATCAGAATCTCCCCATGCCCCGACCGATAATATACTTCTGCGACTGCAACAGCTTCTGTCATCATGCAGTATTGACAGAATTAACCGTCTGTTACAGTTACATTTCTATAAAGTCTAAATATATAATAACCAATAGCGAAGTAAAACGCGGAAAGAACAACCCGAAACACAATATTTAAAGGATCATCGAATTCCTCCACAATGTGAGCAAATAGTCTATTCGTGAGATACAAAAGAGCTCCAAACATGAATAATGATACATACCAATCTGTTTTACCCCCACCATTCTTCAATTCTAAGTAATCACGAATTGAGCGAATTAGAAATATGGTAGACAAACCAAGTACACTAAAAAATATTATGTATTTCATCATAATTATTAATCAAATATTCTATCAACCAATGGCCCTAAAAAACCACTTGATGTTGTTACCGCTGCTCTTCCTGCAGCAGCTAGCATTTCGTTTCCCCCTTCTGGATTACTACCAGAGTCAGGGTTATCTAATATATAATCAACTGCACCAGCCCAAGCACCGCCTAAGTCGATTACAGCAACCCCAATTAGCGCTGGACAAAATGGACACTTTAAGTTTTCTGTACGTTTATTAGACCAATACTCTGAGGAATACTGGAATATTTTTAAACTACTCAACAGTAAAAGCTCAATATCCCGATTCTCAACCTCTGACTTAATCCTTTTATCAAACATACTGAAATCCACTCTCTTACCATTAAACACTAAATCAAAAAATTCCTTTGTCAGTTTAATCTCAGAATCACTCATCTTAGCTTGGATACGACCAGTTTGAAATTGAATATTGCTTTTAGCTAATTCTAAGTAGTCTAAACCATCCTCAAATTCGAAGAAATTCAAATTATCTCTAAAGTACTTATATCCAAATTCTTTATCCGAGAGTTCATTATATCCTAATTCTTTGAATTTACGCGTTATCGTTCTTTCAAACATATCGAAATCCTCCTGGGTTACGACATTTTTTATACTAATCTTCCCTTCAAGGCTAACTAAAAGATCATTATGCATTTTCCCTAAATTATCAATTTGGGTATCTATGATTTCCCAACTTACTGCCTTATCCGTAGAAAACTCCTTCTGCGAACAACATACAATCAAAAATAATGAAAACATTATAAATAAAAATTTTAAAAATTTCATTTATTTAAATTTAAACCCCTCTCGCACCCATACCCATTATGTATATTCTTCTTTAGTCTTCGGTCGGAGTTGTTCTGGTAGTCTCCATTATAAGAACCGATCCAAGACCTCTGTACAATACTATCAAACGGCATAGTTCTTCCAAAACCAAAGTTCAAATGACCAGATTTAGTCATTGTCAGTAGCACTCCATGATAATAATCACCTGTTGGAGGTAAAAAACCTCCAGCGAACGCAGCTTCAATTAGCAGGCCTGAGGGATTATTAATACGTTCATCCAAATAAAAAGGCCTTGATTCAAATACTTGTTGTCTTACAAGCAGGTCGTCCTATATTGACTAGACAAGTACTACAATTCTTTGTCTCGATGCTTTGTTCTTGGCAGATGGAGTCTGTCAACAAATATTGCCGAAGAGCCAATTGATATAAATTTTCCTTTTGGTGCGCTTCTCCCAACCGATAATGAAGCTCTACTGACTGACGATCATCAGAAGACGATTGTGCATAGTCCAAGGCTGCCAATAACGAATCCAAATTGTTGGATTGTGTATAGCCCATAACGCTGATGGTTACATACGATATGATGAACAGGCTATACTTAAACATTGCGTAGATTGATGTGTCTGAATACTGTTTTGTAGAGCGCTATCTACAAAGTACAAAATATTATATTCTTGTACAAAGCTCTCTCTTAAAGTATTGTCTTTTCGATGAGTCTGATACCATGTGGCTCGAGCGCAATGCGCTTCTTTTTATAGAGTCCACCGACAGCTTTCTTAAATACCTTCTTACTCATCTCAAGATGTCGCTTGATATCAGCGGGATCGCTTTTGTCATTGAGAGGAAGAAAGCCGCCAGACAATCTCAATAACGCCAGTATGCGCTCAGTATCATCTATGACTTTGCTGTATCCAAAGCGACGTAAGGTGACATCTATTTTTTTGTCAGCTCTAATCCTTCTGATATATCCTTTGGTTACTTCCCCGATGCGCAGAGGACGATAGATATCATCTTGATACACTAGTCCGGCATAGGTCTGATTGATGATGACTTGAGCCCCGAAGTCAGACAAACTGTAGATCAACAACTCCACTTCTTCTCCTATACTCAACTCAATGTCCTCATATTCTGTACAACGGTCGATCAATGTAGTACCGGTCAATCGGTCTTGATCATCGATGTACATATATGTGAGATAGGAAGATCCCGGTCTCATGCCTTCTACCATCTCCGCATTGGGGACGAGCAAGTCTCGATCCAACCCCCAATCCATAAACGCCCCAAATGGAGCAATACTGACACACTTCAATATAGCAAAGCCGTTTAACTCTACCTTGGGTTGTTGTGTTGTAGCCACTAGGCGGTTCTGACTATCTATCCATACAAATACCCTTAGGGTATCTCCCTCTTGCAATTCGGCAGGGACATATTTAGAGGGAAGCAATATTTCCTCTCCCTGATCATTTTTGAGATACATGCCCTGCGCAACAAGGCGATAAGCTTTTAATACGTAATATTGGCCGACTTCCATATGGTACTATAATGCGAGAATAGAATAAATCGATATGAAGACAACTTATATAGCAGTCAGATCAATTCTATACAAAGGAAGCCATAATTCATGACTAGTTAAGAACTGTTGCTGAAATTGCGCTTCAAAAAAATCCGGAGGGCATTTACAATTTTAGCTTTAACAACTTCTCTTGACCATCTCGTAATACCGTAAGAGTTAGATCGTCACCAACTTTTTTTGTGTTCAGCAATGCCTTTAATTCTCTAAAACTAGTAATCATGTTGTCATCCATACGTTGGATAATATCTCCACTCTCAACTCCTGCGAGGTCAGCAGGGCTCTCAGGCACTACGTCAGTCACTTCGACACTGGCTTGGCTTTCATCAATAAATACACCTAGCTGTGGCCGCTTGGCTTCTTCATTGAGGTTTTCGAAGCGGAGCTTTTTCATTTTTTCAATATCAAAAACACCCCCATTCTCAAAGGCTTCATCAAATCCCATCGCACGAAATTTATCTAGAATTTGATCGATTTCTTCCGGCTCGGGAAATGAGCCAAATAGGTTTTGGTTGGAAGATTCAAGTGTGACTTTCTTATCCATCTCGCCGCCATCTCTCCAAATCGTCACTTCTATCTCATCTCCACTCTCAGAGTCTGCAATGGCATCTTTGATTTCTGCCACACTGGAGACCGGAACTCCTTGGATCGCAATGATGCGATCACCCGTTCGGATATCGGCCGCTTCTGCACCTGAATTGGGCAAGACCTCAGAGACTTCGACCTGACCGTTGACTTGTGCGATCATCACTCCAAGAGAAGGACGGGCACTATCATTAAAAGAGAAAATCCGCTCAAAATCCGGAAAGTCAAATTTCTTGCTCTCCGGCAAAATCTCCACTTCTTCGATCATATTGTCTATGTCCTCATCACTCAACGAACCTTTATGGCGCTGTATTTTCTTTGAAATAACATTGCCATCAGCATCAATGGTCTTTTCGATAATGATAATCTCCCTGACACCCTCCTTGTCTTGTGCCATAACTGAAAATGGATATAACAAGGATAGCAAGATTATATATTTTGTCAAATCAACTAAATACTTAATCATATTATCTGTTTACTTTTATTTTTTTAAAAAAATGGCATCTGCCAATACTTATGAGACAGACAACCCGAACCATTGATGACCACAATCATGCCCTTCCGATCGAGACCATTCAGTCATTATGAATCCCTAAAACATGAATGTAGTCATGCCGGTATCTTTCTATCAGTTAAAATACAAAAATATTACCTTCAGTTTTACAGTAATCCTAAATATGCGTTAAAGGGTCGTTAAACCCTGCAATATTATCTTTGCAAAACTGCATATTAAGGGTTGAATGAGTTTATGAACAAAAGAACCATCAATATTATCATTATTCTCATGAGCATTGGGCTCTTTGGTATTTCGGTTATCCAGTTCTACTGGTTAAAGAAGGGTATTGACCTCAATGCCAAAAACTTTGATGCAAAAGTACAGATAGCGTTGAGTCGCGTCAAACAACAAATCGAAGATGACTCAGCTGATTTAAAGCTCTTGGCAGAAGAGTTGAACATGAACAACACCTCGCTTTTTTCGACACGAGATTTTACGTTTAAAAAGAAGGATAAAGCCATCGGATACAGGGACTTGCGGCGACAACAACAAGTGGCAGATATGGCCAAGTTTCTCAAACCTGACGTTGCACTTAACAATATTTCTCCTGCTGATCTCACCAGATATTTACGCATCGAACTAGGAGAACATCAAGACATAGACCTTCAATATGATTATGGCATATATTCCTATAAAAATGAAGACTTTATCATCACAAACGGAAAGTACAATGTAAGCCTCGGAAAGACTTCTCAATCCAGTCAAGGAGCCACAGTTAAAAATCTTGAACGTACGACATATGAAGTGGATCTGTTCAATATAGATGGACGAGACGCAGCAGGTTCACTAAAAGTGTTCTTTCCAAAAAAGACCTCCTTTCTCATAACATCTATACTGCCGGCATTGCTCAGTTCTATTATATTGACGGGATTAATCCTGTTCTGCTTCATATATACGATCAACATCATATTGACTCAGAAGAAGGTCAGCCAAATGAAGACCGACTTCATCAACAACATGACACATGAGTTCAAAACTCCGATAGCAACCATCTCTCTGGCAGCGGACTCAATCAACAACCCTAAAGTAATGTCTAAACCCAATCTTATAACCCGATATGCTAAGATCATTAAAGAGGAAAACAGTCGAATGTTGGTACAAGTAGAAAAGGTGCTCAATATCGCGCGTCTTGACAAACGGGATTTCCAGCTCAAAAAGACCAACGTGGATATAAATCAACTTATACAAACGGTTGTAAAATTGGCTGAACTGAAAGTACAAGAACGGGACGGCAAAATTGATATTGATCTGAGAGCCACTCATGCCCAGATTCAGGGAGACGAGAATCACATCAGCAACCTCTTGCACAACGTATTGGACAATGCCGATAAATATTCACCCGAGCAACCCGAAATAAAAGTGGAGACTGAAGATGCCCAAGGTGGTGTCCGGGTCATCGTCACGGACAAAGGAATGGGCATGTCAAAAGAGGATACAAAGAAGATATTTGATAAATTTTACCGGGTCGGCACAGGAAATCTCCATGATGTAAAGGGATTTGGCCTTGGATTGAGCTATGTAAAAGCGATCGTCGATGCACATAATGGCAGTATTGCTGTCGAAAGTCAAATAAATCAAGGCAGCTCTTTTAAAATTTTCTTCCCTCATGATTATACACAAACAAAATAAAAATAATTTTAACAAGTTTAAACAAAATGTGACTTCGACTTTTAAAACACATCTATATATATAGAAATACCAATTTTACACTATGTCGCAAAAAATACTCCTCGTAGAAGATGATCGAAATTTTGGTGACGTCCTTCGATCTTATCTGGAAATGCACGACTATGATGTTACCCTCGCCAAGGATGGTGAAGCGGGATATGAAGTCTTCAAGAATGGAACATTTGATCTGTGTATCCTAGATGTTATGATGCCTAAAAAGGATG
The DNA here is from genome assembly GCA_024276375.1 of Bacteroidota bacterium. GTDB lineage: Bacteria > Bacteroidota > Bacteroidia > Chitinophagales > Saprospiraceae > JAJRXG01. The sequence goes on from JAJRXG010000345.1 coordinate 6,259, forward strand.
GATTCACCCTAGGCAAGGAGATCAAAGAAGCAAAGTCCAATATGCCCCTCATATTCCTTACTGCCAAAGCACTAAAAGAAGATGTCATAGATGGATTTAAAATAGGTGCAGATGACTATATAACCAAACCGTTCAATAGCGAAGAATTGCTCTATCGAGTACAAGCTGTCTTGAGAAGAAGTTCCGGTACCGGCAAGGCAGAAGAAGAGAAAAAAATATTTGATATTGGCAAATACCAGTTCAATTATCCCTTGCGTATATTGACCTACGATCCGTCAGGAGAGAAGATTAAAGCCAAACTTTCTCCAAAAGAAGCGCATCTGTTGCGATTGTTCAGCATCAACAAAAATGACGTTCTCCCCCGTTCTGTCGCCCTCACCGAAATATGGGAAGAAGATAACTATTTTACGGCTCGTAGTATGGATGTCTTTGTCACCAAACTAAGGAAGTACTTAAAGTATGATGAACAATTGGAAATTGTCAACATCCACGGCAATGGATTTCGACTGGTGGATCACAATGAGGTAGAAGACTAATCAATCCAGAGTATAATGCGTAGCTGACGGCAGGAACTATGTAGATACACCATATTAGCATCTGCCCTTTTATTTATCCCTCCGGTTTTATCCTCCCGCTTTCTCGCGATTAAAAATAAACCGCTACCCATCAAAGATGAGGAAAGTCCCCCTATTGTTTTTTCCTACCACGGCGCATAAAAAAAGCGCGACAACAAAGCTCTCATTCCGAATATTTATTATCGCGCCAATATGTTAATCCAACTTGGAATAGCTGCAGGTGCTTTTTTGTTTTTAGTTCGGATATCGGGGCTTCGTACTGCAGAAGGGAGTTGTGATCAGAAGGAAGATAACTTGCTTATTGTACCATTTTGGGTACATAATCCGGTGCATTGATCATCTCAAATGCCAATGTTGCCGCACCAACAATACCGGCATTATTCATCAATTCAGCCTGAACGATCCGTGTATCAATATCGAGATACTTCTTGTATAATTCAAAGTTTTTACTGACACCTCCACCCAAAATAATCAAATCCAAGCTTAACAATAAGTCCAAATGGTTTAGATACTTGCTCAGAACTTTGCTCCATGCCTTCCAAGATAGATTTTTCTTCTTCCGTGCTCCATTGGAAGCATAGTGTTCGAAGATTGAATCCTTATACAATAAGTGACCAAACTCTGTATTGGGTACAAGGTTGCCATCAACAAATAATCCGGAACCTATCCCTGTACCAAGCGTAATCATAATCACAGTGCCCATCTGATCTCTACCTGCACCATATGTCATCTCAGCAAGTCCGGCTGCATCAGCATCATTGACAAATATTGATCGAAACCCCGTTGTTTCTTTAAGGTACTTGACCATATCAACACCTTTCCAGGATTTATCAATATTGGCCGCTGACAAACATACTCCATTCTTGATAATCGATGGGAATCCACAACCGATGATCTCTCCCTTATAATCAAAGTCCGAGATGAGTTGGTTGAGCACATCCGCTACATTGTCAGGTGTGCTTGGTCGGGGTGTAGCATACTTAATCTTCTCTGTTACAAAAACACCTCTATCCGTATCTACAACTGCACCTTTTATTCCAGTTCCTCCTACATCTATACCTAATATTTCTGCCATACCCCTTTTTTTCTTATCACAATGCTTGTTACAAATCCGAAATCTGTTGTTTTTACTTAATAACTCTAATTTTCATCCAGACATCCTCCAAAGGTCTATCCTGCCTGTTCTTCTTAACTGCCGCTATCTTATCGATCACATCAAGACCCTCTATCACACGACCGAATACCGTATAATCTTGATCCAAAAATGGTGTGCCTCCATACTCCAAATAATCTTTTACAACTTGCTCCGGATAAAGTTGGCCATGCTTACGTTCCATCTGCTTGAGGGTGCTCTCCGTTACATCCTTGCCATGAACAATATAAAACTGTGAACCACTGGATTTTTTCTTGGGATTGGAAGGGCCTCCTAATCGAGCCGCTGCCAGCGCTCCTTTGACGTGGGCCAGTCCCAGTCTGAACTCAGCTTCTAACTGATATCCCGGACCACCTGATCCCAATGCCATATTGAGACGCGCCCCTCTCGAAGTGGGATCGCCTCCTTGTATCATAAACCCCTCGATTACTCGATGAAAAAGAAGGTTATCATAAAATCCGCTTTCTCCCAATTTAATAAAATTGTCTCGATGCAACGGCGTTTCATCATACAATTCAACCATCATGATGCCATAATTGGTCTCTATCAATACAAGGCACTCCTCAGGTGCCACTACTTCAATCTCCTTCTGTACTGATTTGTACCTCTTGCCGGCTTGTCCTTTGAGTGTGATTGTATAGTTGCCCGAAAGATAATAGGTGTGCTCCACAATAGAATCCCTGGCCATCGATCCATCTCCAAAGTCCCAAACAAAGTCTTCACAGTTCTCAGATGCATTGGTAACAATCACTGTGGTAGGAGCCGTCATATCATCCGGTTGACGTATCACAAAATCCAATGTTCTCTTGGTGCAAGACATCAATTCAATCAATACCAATCCAAAAAATAAAAGTCTATACATATCACTATTTACTAGTAACTCGAATCTTCATTTTAATATCATTCTTGGGGCGATCACTCTGGTCCTTGGCAACTGCGGCTATTTTATCCACTACATCCAATCCCTCTATAACCTCTCCAAAAACAGTATAGTCCATGTCTAAAGCCGGATAACCTCCCAACTCCATATATTTCTTTATCTGACTAGGATTGTATGTTATCCCTTTGCGATTGGCAATGTCCTCCAATGCAACGCGAGATTGACGTCCGCCCTGTACGATATAAAATTGTGATCCACTTGAGCGTTTTTCAGGGTTGCTCGGGCCCCCTGTCCGTGCCGCGGCTACCACACCTTTAAAATGAGGTGCGCCAATCTCAGCTTCTAAGGTATATCCCGGACCACCCATCCCCAACGGCTGTCCCGGTGCAGCATTTCTCGATTGCGGATCTCCTCCCTGTATCATAAACCCACTGATCACCCTATGAAACAATAGACCATCATAAAAATCCTCATTGGCCAGCTTAATAAAGTTATCTCGATGTATCGGTGTAGAATTATACAACTCTATTTTGATCGTCCCATAGTCCGTGTCGATGACGGCATAATGTGTTTTTTCACCACAAGAGGTAACAAAGAGACCCAGTAAAACAAACAAGAAAAACTTATACATATGATTTAGATTGTGATTCTTTACTAAAATATTTAATGACACAATGCTTTAACAATCGTTCTTGCGCCTTTTCACCTTCTACTGGAATCATTCTTACTTGATTGTAGTGTGGCCAGTTGTCGTCATCTAAACCCACAAATTCAAAATATCCCTCTTCACTTAATAACTGACAAGTCGCAACATGCATCAAATCTTGCTTCTCCTCTTTAGTATAAGATTCCTGTATTTTATTGGCTTCTTGAATGCCTATTAAGAACAGTATTATCTGGAGATCAGGCAACTCTTCTCTGTGCATGATATCTTTGACATAATGCCGCGCCTTCAACCATTGAAATTCCAATTGCCAATCTTCCATTGCCCTTTTTCAAATGATCCACAAATATAGGTCATCCCTTGTCTTTCAGATACAACTTTGGAATAGAATCTATCGCAATCGCTCGAGATATACTATTCTGTACGGACATAGGGGCTGATTCTCCGTGCTCGCCAAGCCGCCGGTAGTGATGCCAACAACCCCAATATCATAACCGTTGCCAAGATGATCAATATATCTGTCACTCGCATCTGCATCGGATAGCTCGTAATACTATAGCCATCCGGCACAGTGATGATGCCCACTGTGATTTGTAACCAATAAAATATCAAGGCCAATAATAACCCAATACTAAAACCAATGAAACTAATCAGTCCTCCCTCATACAAGATGATCCTGCGTATCATATTTTTAGTAGCTCCTATCGACTGGAGGATGGATATATCCTTGCGTTTGTCCAATACAATCATCCATAAACTTCCTACGAGATTAAAGATTATGAGTACCATGACAAAACTAAAGATCAAGTACGAGCTCCATTTTTCAATATTGGTAATCTTCATAAATGATTCGTCTTGCTCAAATCTATCCGCAATGCGATAATCCGAAAATCCTACATCCCGCAAGGCCTCCTTTATCTCCTTGTCTGAATAAGCAGGATCCTTCTTGATCTCAATGGCACTGATTTGACCATTCAGCGACAGCATATCCGCAACAAGTTCGTAATTGGTCAAAACATATTGATTGTCACGTTCATTCTTAATTGAAAAAACCCCTGACATCATTAGATTTCGCAATCGAAAATCCTTGTCTATCGGGTTTTTCTTCTTGCGATTGGGTACATAAATCCTTAGATTTCTAAATCTATCATTGAGTACAATCCCGAGACTACTACTAATCCCCTGTCCGACTACGGCCAGATCACCAAGATCATTATCGTAAAACATAGCCAAGCCTTGCGTAATCGCAGAATCTAATTGTGTTGTTTTTAAATACTGCCGATCCACCCCTTTGATCGTTCCGATCTGCTGCCGGTCGTTGTACTCGATCAAAGCCAATTCTTCAAGAACGAAGCTATATTGCATCACCTCCTCTAGTCCGTCCAAGTTCATCTTAAGTTCATCGTCCACAGCAAAGTACTTGCCTTCCTGTGAGGTGATTTTTATATCCGGATTGAAGGCGTCGAGATAGGTCTTCATCAACCCTTCAAATCCATTGAATACCGCAAGGATCAATATCAATGAGGTTGTCCCTATGGCAATACCCAAAATAGATATGCCCGTAATCACATTGATGGCATTGGTGGACTTCTTGCCATATAAATACCTCAGGGCTACAGTCAATGGAAAATTCATCTCACTCTTTAAATAAATATATACGGCATACTGTGGATTGTCAATTCTCTTACTCCATCATTAATGCGTGATAAACCACCGAATGAAGCCGCTGACGATAGTCCTCCTTCCCCAACTTATTATTGGTCATGCTGGGATAGGTTCGATTGGATAAAAAAACAAATATCAAGTCATAGTCCGGGTCGGCATAAACCATCGTTCCGGTAAATCCCATATGACCAAATGTGTGTCGGCTGGCTTCTTCACAGAGATTCTGCTTCTTGTCGGGGTTCAATTCCTTCATGTCCCATCCGATGCCACGACGAGATGATCGCCAATGTCTCTGAGTATAATAATTGATGCTTTTAGGATCGAGATACTCCTTGCCCCCATACCTACCTTTGTTCAATACCATCTGCATTAATATTCCCACATCCAATGCATTGCTGAACAATCCCGCATGACCACTAACCCCTCCAAGCATAGCCGCACCCATATCATGCACATATCCATGTACAACTTCATGGCGCCAGTAATCGTCTCGCTCTGACGGAATGATTTGATCCTTGTCAAATACTCTATACGGATTGAACAATGTGTGCCTCAAACCCAAAGGGTGATAGAAGTTCATTTCGGCATATCCATCGACTTCATATCCCGTAATATTTTTAATAGTACGATTCATAATGTAAAATGCCAAATCACTGTAGCGATAATCTCGCTGCTCCCTCAGGGATGAGGAAAAAATCTTTCGCCAGATTGTGTCTCGGTAGTCATTGCGTAAAAACAAGTCATTGGTTACGGCTATGTTAAAGGAATCATGCATGGTATGCCGGTAATACCGTTTAGAAGGTATTTTTTTTCTTTCCCCCTCAATGGTTGAGGCGTAAAACGGTATCCATGGCTTGAGTCCTCCTACATGTGCTAAGATGTCTTCATAGATTATGTCTGCCTTATTGGTTGTGTCTTCCTCGGGGATATACCTGCTGATGGGTGCCTTTAGGTCAAACAGCCCTCTATCATCAAGATGCATGGCGCAGAGTGTTGATGCCATCACCTTGGTGACGGAAGCCAGGTCATATATGTCTGTCAATGTAACCGGTATCTGCTTGTCGTAAGTATGATGTCCAAAGGCCTTATGATATACGATTCTATTGTCTTTGGCAACGAGTACTTGACACCCTGGTGCTGCCTTGGTGTCGATGATTTCTTGGATCAAATCTTTTATTAAGCTGAGGGTATCTGAATTGAGACCAACTGCCTCGGGAATCGCAAACCCCAATCTGTTGAGATTGGGTACGGTGATACCCGTCCCCGCGGGAAATTGAGCAGAAGCACTTACGGGCAACTTGCCAGTTATATCTATTGCTCCCATCATCGCTTGTGCTGCAGCCTCTTGAGCCAAATCATCCTCTTCATACCCTAGTACAATGGTCGGGACATCTTTAAACAAAGCAATGGCATAGGGCGAGCCAAAAACAGTAAGTACGACCTTGGTATGCTCTTTGAGCTCATTGACAAAGTCAATCTGCGCCTGTTCTATACCAAAACCCTTGCGTGCCAAGCGGCTCATGTCATGAACGGAAACAAAAACGATGTCCTTGTTTTTCAATTGACCGATTTTGAGATCATAATCCTTAGGTGATGCCTGCTTTGGAATAAAAAGGTGATCCATATTGTGATAGGAAGAGAGCCTTTGTTGAAAGGTCGTAAGAGATCGGGATCCGAGGCTTACACTACCAATATTAATATTGGCTAGATCAATGATCGGAAACACGTGGTTGACATCCGCTACAAGGGTGATCGCCTTCTCATACAACTGTGCCTTGATTACCTTAGCTTGTCTGCTTTGTATAGCACTGATGATTTTGTTGGGATCTGCTTGCGTTTTCCTATGATGCAATTGTAAGTCATACTTGGCTCCCAATATGCGTCGGATGCTCTCTTCTAACCGGTGCATTGTTATCGTTCCCTCTTGAACCGCCTTTAGTACTTCGGCATAACTACGATCCATCTTTTGCGGAAGGGTAATCACATCATTGCCCGCTAGGAAAGCAGCCACATCGGCTCTGCCCGGATCATAGTGTTTGGTCACGCCCTTCATCTCCATTGCATCCGTAAATACCAATCCATCAAAACTCAGATCTTGCCTCAACAATTCCGTTACCACTTTGCTTGACAATGTAGTCGGTCTATTGGGTCGATCATCTAATGCCGGAACTTGTAGATGCGCGATCATCAATGCCGGAATCCCTTGATCAATCATCATCTTGAATGGAAACAACTCGATACTATCCAATCGCTTTCTGTCAAATGGCAATACCGGCAAATCCAAATGCGAATCCACATCTGTATCCCCATGACCCGGAAAATGTTTGCCACAAGCAAGCACCCGTGCATCTGCCAACCCTTTCATATAAGCATATCCCTTGGCCGCGACGTTATAGCGGTCTTCGCCAAAGGATCGGTTGTTGATCACAGGATTGGCTGCATTATTGTTGACATCCAAAACAGGGGCAAAGTTGACATTGATACCTGACAATTGGCATTGACGGCCGATCTCTTTGCCCATCAGAAATATCAACTGGTGATCATTGACGGCGCCTATCGTCATCTGTCGTGGAAAGCTGATCGCTTTTTTGGGAAATCTCATACCCAGTCCCCATTCGCCATCAATGGCTGTAAGCAGGGGGATATCAGCAAGATCTTGATACTCTTTGACCAATTGCGCTTGTGTCTGCGGATCTCCTTGAAAAAAACAGATCCCTCCTACGTGATACTTCTCGATCTGCTCTTTTATATCGGCGACGTGGCTTGGGTCGTCATGTGAGAACGCTCTTATCATAAATACTTGTCCTACTTTTTCTTCCAAGGTCATCGAATTGAGAACAGAATCCACCCACATCGTACGATCAAGTTTCTGAGCAAACAAGGACACCGTCATCATCATCGTAGAAATCAAAATCATGTGCCGCATCATATAATAATAGGTTTTAATCATTGTTGTGAAAGGGCATTGGGGTCTATCTGCACTGCACGTTGAAAACTTATCCGCGCATCATCTTCAAGACCGATATTCATTTGTGCATACCCCAAATTAACGTAAGCTCGCGCTATATTAGGGTTTATTTGGATGGCTTTTTCAAAATATTGGAGTGCTTTCTTATGATCTCCTCGACTGCCATGGGCGATTCCCAGCAGACTGTTGATCTCATAATCATTGGGCGAGAGAAGCAAGGCGCGTTGTAACAGAGCGATGGCCTTATCATAATTCTTGGCCTCAGCCCCTGCCTTTCGTCCCGCTTCACGAAGTGCCAGAATGAGATTGTCCTCGGCTTCTATATAATAGGGATCGAGCTTCAATGCTTGGTCGTAAGCTATAACCGCCTTGACGTAGTCCTTGAGATAAATGTATGCATTGCCCATCAACAAATGCGCATTTTTATATCTGGGGTGGATCTTAATCGCTTGGTTTAAATGTACTATCGCTGTATTTAACATGTCTTCTTTATGCCGCTGGTCACTTGTATTTTTGGATCGATCTATCAATGCACCTGCTGCTGCATTTCTAACTTTGGCGCTGTTCTTTGATGTCCGGACATCCGTCGTAAACAATTGAAAATCGCTTTGCCATGACTGATTTCTGACAACGGTCTTTAGACCAAATATCAAGAGGACAAGAAGCACAAAAATGGAGGTCAGTGATCTGAATTTTTCGCCCGAATACAGCATCCAGAAATATCCTCCCAAAAGAGCTATACTGATACTTGGCGTAAATAAAAATCGTTCTGATAAATGGGTTCCTATCGGGAAAATAATATTTGCCGTAAGGCCGATTGTCACATAAAAGAAAAAAATAATAAATGTGATGAATGACCGCTTTGCAATACCCAATATCGCAATAAGAATCAATGTGATATTCATCACGGATGCCATCCAAACTGAAGCATCCGCCCATGTCATTACGCCTATATGCCGGGGATAGTAATCATGCGTCAATGGATGTGGCACTAACAACAATTGTAAATACTTGCCCAATCCATATACGATAGTCGCCCAACGCTCTCCAAGAGCAAATGGAAGATATTGTCCATGGACAACCTTGATGAATGGATTGTTCATCAACTCCTGAGGCGGAGATCCCAGTGACCAACCGATGACTTGCCCCCTCAACCATAAATAGAGACCAAAACTAACAAAGATCGACACTCCCATCCATACGATATGCCTGCGATCCATGGTAGTAAAAAACCAAAGAATCACCGGAATCATTACGATCCATACGACTGCATTTTCTTTGGACAAAAATGCGATAAACAAACTCAGCAGACTCCCCAACCAAAATATAATACGTCGAGCCTCAATGTACTTTATAGCAGACAGAAGCGCCAATACCGCCCAAGTGAGACTCCAAATCTCATCCAGACCCTTGACATTGGCTACGACCTCGGTATGAATGGGATGTACCGTAAATATTAATGTCGCCACTAAAGCAAAATGACTATATTCTGTTACCAATCGAAATTGCAATACGCGCAAAACGCGAAATATAAGTACACAGAGCAAGGCATAGGAGAGCAATACAAAAAGATGAAAAAC
>JAJRXG010000346.1 GCA_024276375.1 Bacteroidota bacterium
CATCAACACAAACACTTGTTTGTATCCAATCATCGGGATATAGCGCTGGATTCAGCCTTTGTCAATGTGGAGTTGCACGAACATGGTTATTCGACATGCCAAATAGCCATAGGTGATAACTTGATGAAGCACCGTATGGCCGAGTTGATATTTCGAATCAACAAGAGTTTTGTAGTGATAAGATCCGGCAACCCTCGTGAATTGTATCGCGCCTCGATCGAACTGTCACAATATATCTCGGAGACCATAAAGAACGATGTAGATTCTATATGGATTGCTCAACGTCAAGGCCGGGCTAAAGATGGGAATGATCGTACACAGACAAGTCTATTGAAAATGCTGGGGTTGTCTAAGAATCAAGAGCTGAGTCATTTTATTGACTTGAATATTGTGCCTGTGGCGATATCCTATGAGTATGATCCTTGTGATTATCTTAAGACACAGGAGTATATCAACCGAATGGACAATCCGAATTATAAGAGCACATTTGATCAAGACATGAAATCATTGATGTTGGGGATGACGGGCCATAAAGGGGAGGTTCACGTTAATTTTGGCAGAGTGATATCTGAAGATATTCAATTGATAGACCATGACATGAATAAAAAGGAAAGGTTAGAAAAAATTGCGTTCCTTATAGACAAGCAAATTTATGGTTGGTATCATCTCAGTCCAATTAATTATATAGCCTACGATATTTTGTATCCGGGGGAGGTATATCGGTCTTTTTATTCTAAGAATGAGCACGATGAGATGAAGGAATACTTTACCAAACGGCTCTCTACTTTTAAGGGTCGATATTATAAAGAAGCACATCGCTACCTTCTTGGGATGTATGCAAATCCCGTATTCAACAAACAAAAATTAGTTGACAATTTGGGACTTTAACCAAGTATCTAGGTCTCTTGCTGTGCGGGTAGGAATTTCCTCCATTGGGATATGACCGGCTCCGGGATAAGTGATAAGTGTGGCATTGGGGATATCATTCTTAAATTTATAAGCATGGGAGAGCGGAATCCATGTATCAAGTTCTCCCCAAAGGACAAGTGTGGGACATGAAATTTTGGGGATGTCTTGCGAGCGATCCGCGAAGTTGGTGTTGGCTCTATCCACAAATGCCCTTCTATTGCCTCGTCTCAATGTTAGGTCGTGATATCTATCTACCAATTCATCAGATACTTTGGAATCGTCACCATATACTTGAAGCAAATTTTTACGAATAAAACTTTTGGGAGTGATATGCAACAAAAGAGGGCTGAGAAAGGGATTTTGAGCTACTTGAAAGGCCAGTGATTGGGTAGGGCGACCCAAGGGGTATCCGGCGGCATCTATGAGAACAAGTTGTCGTACCCGATCAGGATATGTCAAGGTATAATTCCAAGCGATATTTCCTCCCAAAGAATTGCCGGCAATTGCAAATGACTTTAAACCAAGTTGCTCGGTAAAGCTATGGATGAATGCTATATAGTTGTCCATACTATAATTGCGATCATAGGTGGCGCCTGTAAGACCAAACCCTGGAAGATCTAAGCGGTAAATCGTGTAGGTGGATTGGAGTAGATCTGTCCATTTGTCCCATGTATGCAAGGAAGCTCCCGTACCGTGCAATAATAATAGGGGAGGCCCGCTGCCTTCGATGCGATAATGGACTTTAATATTTTTTATATCCATGTAGGCAGAGGGGAGATTAAAATATTCTTTTTCTAATTTCTGGACAGGCACATCCAAAGACCGCAATGAAAAGAAGGTGATTGTGACAATGACAAAAAGAGCAACAAAGACCCGAGAAAACCATTTAAGCATAGTGGAGATAATTCGAATTGAAGGGGTGATTTTTAATCAGAAGTATTAGAAGTGAGTAAATGTATTAATTGAAAAACTTTATAGATGACAAAAATTTATCAACGTCTTTCTTAATAAAGGTGAGTATCGGGGCAACGCTATCTTGTTTAACTTTAGAATTAAAATATAAGGATCCACGCAAAAAGTGACGTGTGCTATCACTGATAAAAAACTGATAAGTACTTGCGACCGGGCCGCTGATCTCAAAGATGATACCATGTCCATTGTAGGGGTTGTGGATTTCATATTCGCGTCTATAATTGGCCATAACATTATGCTTGCTTGCCATCGTATAAGCATCTTCTACGAGGGAGTTGACATCTCTTTTTGACGTAATCTGATAATAACTGCAATGTAGTGTTGCGTCAAATATTTCAAAATTCAAATCAAACCAACACGGATGTTCGGACTCTTCTTTAAAGAAGGTTTCCTTTTGAACGAGATGAGTATATACAGGGATCTGAGCATCAAAAGGACATTGATCTAACGCCATTGGTTTTTTTTCTCGTTCTGGAAACTCAATGTATGGATACATATGAGGACGCGGGTGAGCACGATGCGACTCATGGCATGATAAAACCGTAAAAACACCCAAGGCAGTTAAGCAAGTCAAGTATTTGCAAAATCTACTCACATAGAAATTTTAATTTTTTCAATGCGTCTCTTGGAGACAGAGAGTATTGTAAATGTAATATTTCTGAACTGAATTTCTTTGTTTTCTTTAGGAATCATTCCTTCGATTTCCAAGATAAATCCAGCAAGTGAATCAGCACTGCCCCTGTTTTCTTCAATCAAGCTGGTCTCAATATCTGTGATTTTTATAAAATCGTTGAGGAGTGTTTTTCCTTCAAAAATATAAGTATGGTCATCTATTTTGGTGTAAGTGACATCTTCATCAGCATCAAATTCATCGCGTATATCCCCAACAACTTCTTCGACTATATCCTCAAGAGTTACGATGCCGGAGCTGCCTCCATATTCATCTACTACAATGCCCATATGAGTTCTTTTGAGTTGAAATTCTTTCATCAACTCATCGATCTTCTTTGTTTCAGGGATGTAGAGAACATTGTTTCTGATGAGTTTTTGCCATTCAAATGTTTCATCTTCCTGAGCATGACCTAGGAGGTCTTTGACATAGAGTACACCTTGGATATTGTCAAAGTCTTCGTCCATCACGGGCAATCTAGAGAATCCACTATCCTTTATAGTCTGTAGCACCTCTGTAAAGTTGTCTGCGAGATCCAGGGCGATAACATCGACTCTGGATTTCATTATTTGCTTGGTGGTGACATCCCCAAATTTTATAATGCCTTTTAGGATATCAACTTCTTCTCGGTTTTCTTCTTCGCTAACGGTGAGTTCTATTGCCTTGTCTAGATCTTTTCTGTCTGTACCTTTCATGTGTAGGCGTTTGCGATATACACGTTCTTCAATACCACTAGACCACTTGACCAGGAGTGTATTAAAGGGGAAAGTCAATCTGTTGAGTATCGAAAGAGGATATGCCATGGTGCGGGCATGTCTGATATTGTTGATATTGGCGTAAATCTTAGGTGCCACTTCACCAAAAAGTACTAATAAAAAAGTAATACCAATGATTGTAAGCCCAAAGCTCAAACCTCTAGCCAGAGTATGTGTATCAAAAAGCGAAAAATTAAAAACACGATGTATCCACGAGGCCCACAATGTAAAAGTATCTTCAGGAACACTTTTTTGAACGATAGCTTCGCTGAGGATAATGATGGCGATGTTTATGAAGTTGTTGGCGATTAATATGGTAGCCAATAGCTTGCGAGGATTGTCTTTAAGTGCGAGGATTCTCTTGTCCGTTTTTTTGCCTTTGGACAAGAGATTTATATCCTGGGGAG
>JAJRXG010000347.1 GCA_024276375.1 Bacteroidota bacterium
AACATTTAATAAATTAGAACCTTTTGCCCCCGATATAGAACTTCACAATCTCATCGATATGGAAGTGTCAGAAGATGGTACGATATACTTACTCGAATATGGTAGCGGATGGTTTTCCAAAAATGCTGATTCCGGTCTCAGTTACATCGAATACAATGCCGGCAACAGGCCTCCGATTATTGAAAACATCTCAGTGGACAGAACTTCAGGTTCCGCTCCGTTGACCGTTCAGGTATCTGTAGATGCCAAGGACAGAGAGGACGATGCAATGACCTATCAATGGAGTTTCGGGACAGGAGATACCATCAACTCCAAAGAATTGCAGACTACTTATACCTACCCTACTCCCGGTCTGTATAAACTCCAAGTGCACGTCTCGGATGATGCAGGAGCAACAACGGTCAGTGATCCGCTCACTATAGTCGCAGGCAACAATCAACCAACCATAAGCATCGATATTGACAATGCCAACCAATCATTCTTCCTCCCCGGAATACCCCTGAGATACGAAGTCAAAGTCTCGGATATAGAGGATGACTTGACGGGCATCGAAGATAACAATCTCTATATCTCCGTGGACTACATCCAAGGATATGATCAAGCCGCAATGTCAACCGGTCATCAACAAGTCTCCGGTATTACTATGGGAAAAAATCTAACCATGTCTCTGGATTGTAAGGCGTGCCATAAAGAAAAGGGCAAATCCATAGGTCCATCTTATAAAGATATATCTCTACGCTATAAAGACGACCCAAATATGATGTCATATCTACAACAAAAAATCGTCAATGGTGGTGCCGGTGTATGGGGAGAAGTAGCTATGGCCGCACATCCCAATCTCAGCAATGAGGACACCAGACAAATCGTCGAATATATACGTGCATTGACGCGATCTGACAATCACCTGAAATCCCTCCCACAAACAGGGGCAATCATCGCTGACCAAGAAAATGCTCATAAGACCATGGTGATTTCAGCCAGTTATACAGACAAAGGCAATAATGGCGCATCGGCGCTCACCACCCTGCAAAGGAAGGTCGTCCCGGGAAGTCGAATTGCGTTGGACAAATCCATCAAAATGGATGGATTTAGAGCTCTGTCGATAGGCAAAACAGATCTTCTGCTGACCCCTAAGGACGGAGGGTGGTTTGCCTTGGAAAATATTGATTTAAACGGGATCAAAAACATACAAATCACTGCGGGCTGGCAACTGCCTCCATCCAATGGGATGACCATAGAAGTCCACCGAGACACTCCGGATGGCTCCTTGCTTGGAGTCGGAACAATGACCAAACCATCCACATCCGCCACATCCGGAACCATCAACATCGCACTCAACAAAGTGTACAAAAGACGTTCTTCCACATTGGTATTTGTCTATAATCCAACGGAAAAAGACAGATTGGATCAAGGATCACAGATTGGCCTATTTGACATTCAATTTAATGTTCAGCTATAATAATACGACTGTGGATATAGGGGCAAAAGTTGCTATAAAATCTTTTGAGTTTTTTTTGCGCAATATCTTATACTCATATATATGGTAATGCCAAGTAGTTGCGTTGAACCAACTTACGATCATGTTATATCGTCAATGAAATGAAGAAATTAAAATTTGCTGCGGTGGTCCTAACCCTCGTGATTCTTATAACTTCTTGTGATCGACCACCGGGGTTTATCATCACAGGTACAACACATGATGTAGCGGATCAGACGAAGCTCTATCTCCTCAATATCTCCAATAAAGAAATCCTCGATTCGACGAGTATCCTCAACAACACATATCGGTTTGAGGGCACTATAGAACAGTCTCCGGCCAATGTACTTATCCATTCTAAGGATTTCAAGCTTGCCAAATTGCTGTGGCTGGAAAACACCAATATTATGATTGACGCTGCAACAGGATCCTTTGAAGGAGGCCGGGTAACAGGGTCGAAAACAGAAATGTTAGCTCAAAAACTTTTTTCCCGAACCGATACCATCCAATCCGAATCACAGCGCAAAGAAGTCACTATTGATTTTATAAAAAACCACCCCGGAAGTGTAGTTAGCGCGAGTTTGTTATCAGGATATGCCAGCAAATGGGGCAAAAAAATAACCTCGGAATTGTATGACCTAATGCCCGAAGAAATCAAGAAAAGCACCTATGGTCAACATATTCTCAATTACCTCGAATTGAGTCGCAATCCACAGATCGGCGATAATGCCAGCCAGTTTGCCATGCCTGATGTCAACGGTAATTATATCCGTCCTTCGGACTATGAAGGTCAGATACTCCTGGTACATTTCTGGGCATCAGGGGACGAAGTATCGAGATTAGAAAACAAGAATTTGGTAAAAATATACCACCTATTTCATGGATTGGGATTTGAAATTATATCAGTAGCCCTAGATCACTCTCCTCAATTATGGAAAAAATCTATCGCCGCAGATGGCTTGAAGTGGCCTCAAGTATGTGACTTTCAAGGTCAATACAGCAAAGCCGCCATCATGTACGGCATTGAAGATATACCTGATAACTTTCTCATTGATCAAAAGGGCATCATCATCGCCAGAGATATTAGAGGCCGAGAGTTATACGACAAACTATCAAATATGCTTTTTGAAAATAAATGATGCTCTTTTCTCAATAACACATAGACCGAGTAGAGCTGCAATAAAAACTTCAGTGTTACAAACTTACAACTTCCTTACAACCAAACTCCCGATAGAATACCCTGCACCAAAGGAACAGATCATGCCATAGTCCCCGGATTGCATATTCTGTTGATATCGGTGAAATGCAATGAGAGAACCAGCAGAAGCGGTATTGGCAAATTCATCCAATACGATCGGAGCTTCTTCCTCTGAAGGATCTCTATCCAGAACAAGCCTTGAAATCAAACGATTCATATTGATATTTGCTTGATGTAGCCACCAGCGCTTGATGTCATCTGTCTCCAGACCTACACTTGCAAGATGCGCTTTGATATGATCCGCAGCCATCGGACATACCTCTTTAAAGACGGCTCTACCATTCTGCTTAAAATATTGATCCGTATCAAATGGACTGGCATCATTGGCATTGAGCACATATCCAAAATTGGATCTAATATTGGTCGTATATTGGGTATATGCCTTGGTGCTAAGGATCTCATAAGCGATATCAGAAGTACAGGTGTCTGCATCTTCTACAATACTGGCTATAGATACATCTCCAAAAATAAAATGGCTGTCACGATCACGATAATTGAGTTGCGGAGAAGTGAGTTCAGGATTGACGATTAACACACATTTAGCCGTTCCCGCATGAATCATCTCATATGCTCGTTGCATCGCAAAGGTACCTGAAGAGCAGGCTACCAACATATCAAAAGCAAAGCCCTCAATACCCAATTCGTGTTGCACCTCAATGGCTACAGCCGGGTAATACCTCTGCGTGTAGCCACCTGACAATATCACAACATCAATATCGGCTCCAGCCTTGTTGGCTTGTGCCATGGCTTTACGTGCCGCTAGAACAGCCATTTCAGCCTGATCGGACAACTCATCATCGTTCCGCTTGGGGATGACCGGACACATGCGACTGATGTCAAGTGCCCCTTCCTTCCGATAGATATACCGTTGCTTGATACCGGAAACCTTCTCAATAAATTCAGGAGAAGATGGTAGCTTGGGAGCACAAGTGCCTGCAGAGATTTCTGCTGCATGTTCCGCATTATACTTTTCAGAATATGCGTTGTAACTCTCCACCAATTCAGCATTGGTGATCACAAATTCAGGAATCCAAAGACCCGTACCACTCAATACTACTTTCTTAGCCATAATGATCGATCCACTTCATTTAGAACCGCGAATATATCTACTTATTAGTTATACTCTGAGTACAATTATCTCATGCATGAGTATCGCACAAGCAAAACCCACAGAATAGCCGGTGATTTCAATAGAATTATAACAATCCTATACTATCTTCCCCAAAAAATATCTTTTCAATGACTCGATTTCTGGTATCATTATTACTCATATCCTTGCTAGTCGCTTGTGATCCACAGGTTGAAGACACTCCGGAGCGCCCCAATATTCTCTTTATCATGGCAGATGATCATGCTTATCAAGCCATAAGTGCGTATTCAGATCACCTCATCAAGACCCCCAATATTGATCGCATCGCACAAGAGGGCATACGATTTACCAATGCTTGTGTCACCAACTCCATATGCGCACCGTCGAGAGCAGTAATTCTAACCGGTAAACACAGTCACATCAATGGTAAGATTGACAATTACTTTCCTTTTGATACAACACAGATCACGTTTCCACAAATATTACGCAACCATGGATATCAGACAGCCATGTTTGGCAAATTGCACTTTGGCAATAATCCCAAGGGGTTTGATCAATTCATGATTTTGCCGGGACAAGGCAAATATTACAATCCGGATTTTATCACCAAGGACAGCGGGACAGTACATATCGAAGGTTATGTAACCGATATCATCACAGACCTTACACTCGATTGGCTCAAAAATGATCGCATAGAGGACAAACCCTTCTTATTGATGTACTTGCACAAAGCACCACATCGTGAGTGGCTCCCTCCCAAGCGCCACTATACCTCCTTTCTTCAAAAGACCTTTCCGGAACCCGCTACCCTATTTGATGATTACAGGGGTCGCGGAAGCGCCGCCAAAGAAGCCGAAATGAATATACTCACATATATGAACTGGGCTGGGGACTCTAAAATCCCACCTCAAGTCATGGATGAACTGGGTATCGCCGAAACAGCCAATTGGGATAAGAATGCCTTCATACATGAAGTCGGAAGACAAACACCCGATCAACGTGCAGACTGGGATGAAGCATATAATCCGATGATTGAGAAATTCAAAAAAAAATACCCCAATATGACAGCCCACGAACTCATGCAGTGGCGCTATCAACGATATATGCAAGATTATCTGGGCTGTATCGCCGCTGTAGATGATGGCGTCGGAAGAGTACTGGACTACTTGGATGAAACCGGTCTAAAACAGAATACCATCGTTGTTTATACTTCCGATCAAGGATTCTACCTCGGAGAGCACGGATGGTTTGACAAGCGATTCATATATAACGAATCTTTTAAAACCCCCTTGTTGATACGTTGGCCGAACGTCATTACACCCCATACAACCAATACGCAGATGGTACAAAATCTGGACTTCGCTCAGACCTTTTTAGAAGCAGCAGGAATCACTCCCCCCGCTGATATGCAAGGCCAAAGTCTCATGCCTCTACTCAAGGGACAAACACAAGATTTTAGAGATGCCGTGTACTATCACTACTATGAATATCCTTCTGTCCACATGGTCAAACGACATTATGCAATCGTCAATGAAGATTACAAACTCGTACACTTTTATTACGATATCGATGAATGGGAACTGTATGATCGAAAGAAAGACACTCTGGAACTCAATAATGTATATGATGACCCCGCTTATGCAAATGTGATAAAAGACCTAAAAGAGAAACTGACTCATTTGCGCAAACAGTATAAAGATTCTCCTGAGTTAGATCAGAAGTACATCGACATGTACAATACATTGAAAAAGTAATCTATACAAAGAATCGAAAATTGTCTTTAATAGGAAAGTATGGGATCATTATAGATTGTACCCATCCTCATTTTCTCTACTATATTTTCATATTCCCGTGAAGAATCGGAAGGAACGCAATTGAGCAGTCCAGACGACCATATGTTTACATATAATACAGAAAAATAGTGTTTTCGCTCAAACCGTAAGTATTTTTATACCAAAAGCAATTTATCAAGCATCTATATCTTTATATCACCCTCCTTGGTTTGGTATTGACACTGCCCACCACCGGAAGAGCGCAATTCCGCCTCAATGGATCCGCACAAAGGGTCGATGGATGTATGGCGTTTACGTATGAATCGGCATTCAGGTCAGGTACTGTCTGGTGGCAGAACAGAGTAGATCTCAACGAGGATTTAGAGTGGTCATTAAAGGCCAACTTTGGATGTCAGGAAGATGGCGTAGATGGATTTGTGTTTATACTGCAAAATGTTACGATTTCATTAGGAAGCTATGATGGTATTTTGGGATTTGAAGGCATACCACAGAGCTTTGGGGTCGAATTTGATACAAAACGGGATCTCTCTCTCAATGATCCTAGTTTTGATCATATCAGTATTATGAAGGAAGGAAATGTCGATCATAACCATCCCAATGCACTCACCGAACCCATCTCCATCCTCCCAAATCTTCAAGAACTGGAAGATTGTGAGGATCATCACATCAGAATACGCTGGACTGCCAAGAAACAATTATTGGAGGTATATGTGGATTGTATCTTTAGAAGGCAATTGAATATCGATTTAATCAATACTATTTTTGATGGAGAAAGCCGGATCTTCTGGGGATATTCGGGCGCTACCCTAGCAGAATCTTCCGACCTCATGGTCTGTCTCTTGGATACGGTATATCTCAATATTGATCAAAATCAATTTTTCTGTTCTGATACAACCATGCGACTAGATCCTCCCTACGATGGGATCGAATATCTATGGATGCCGACAGAACTGTTTGGCAGGGACAGCATTGTCGAAAATCCCTATATCACAATCTCTCAGACCACAGACATTACCTTCCAGACCAAAGACGACTGTGGTGTTTTTTATAGAAATGAATTTCAAATTGTCATTCAAAGTCCTCCCCCAACGGGTCTCTTGTCTATACGGGATACTTTGTTGTGCGCTGGTACATCTATCCTGCTGACTATTGACACCGTACAATATGATGATCAAAAATGGCCGGATGGAGGATCCTATGCCTCCTTGTTGGTCTCTGAACCGGGAGACTACCGAGTTAAAGCCAGCTACAACGGATGCGCGATATCCGATACGGCCATAGTTCGATACGCCGTTCCCATTTCCACAATCTTACCCGAAGAAATCCTATTGTGCAATAGTGCCACCCTAACGTTTGACGGAATCCCGGCGAATACAACATTTATGCTCAATGGCAATCCTACTCCTTATCCCATAGAGATCCTACAATCCGGTACGTACAATATTGCGGCCACCGATGATTGCCAAACAACCCAGACCAACATCACCATCACAATATTGGATGATTGCAATCCATATTACATCCCCAATACTTTCTCTCCCAACGGGGATGGTATCAATGATCAATTTATTATACTGCCCGAAATGATGCTCAAGTGACTACTGTATCCTTCAGTGTTTACAACCGCTGGGGGAGTGTAGTATATACCAATAATCATATTGCTCCAGGTAGAATAGTCTGGCCTACCAATAATAGAACACTAACTGCAGGAGTCTATGTATATCAACTCACCTATATGATCGCCAATCAAATTTTTCATATCTCCGGTGACATTACTATCATCAAGTAGTGTGGATAATTAAGGTTTGAGCTCACTGCGAAAACTCACAAAACCAAAAATAGTCAGATTCCGGAGTGGGCTCAGATTTTAATTTCATACACCACAAAGCATTCAATTCATCAACATACAACTTAAATGTCTATATCGATGAGATTCACCGATATATACGATCCGGTTGATATTCGGTATCGGCAAACTTGCTTGGCGATATCCCAAAGCGTTCTTTAAACTTGGTAGTAAAATACGACGCACTTTCGATCCCGACTTCATATCGCACTTCATTGATCGACGTGAATTTTCTCTCCTTGATGAGTGTATAGGCTCGTAGTAATCTAATCTCCAATATAAAGCCTACAGGTGTCAAACCAGTATCTCGCTGCAAAAGACGAGACAGTTGACGGGTACTATAATTTAATTCTTTTGCAAGATGACTCACTTTAAACTCCGGGTCATCTAAATGATCCAAGACAACCCCTTTGGCTCTTTCTACTACGTCATCCTTGGCACTAAGAGTTGCGACGGCTTCATTCATTTGGTAACGGTAGATTTTACTGGATATCAAATGCCGTACACGTGCCAAAAATTCTAAGGAACCAAATGGTTTGGTAATATAATCATCAATTCCCAATCTAAAGGCCTTCAATTTATCCTCCTCAAGCGATATCGCAGACAGAAATATAAATGGCACCTTGCTCATAAAACGAGAAGCACAAACTTGTTCTCTAAACTCAAAGCCGTTCATCCCCGGCATCATAATATCAGAAGTAATCAAGTCATAATGGTGGGTCTCCATCATTTTAAGAGCTTGCGTACCATTGTAAGCGACATCGCAGAGGTATTCTTTTTGAAGCAAGGATACCAGATATTGAGACATCTCCTCATCATCTTCAACAATGAGTACGCGGGGTCGCTTCCCTTTGATAAGTAGTGGAGCAACCTTATCCGATTTGGTGTCTGATGGTTCACCTTTATTATCCAATTTGCTCCTCGGTTGAATAACAGAAAAAACAATTGGAATCGAAACAGTAAACACAGTCCCTTCTCCCTCGACACTTTGCACCGCAATGTTGCCTTCCATCAGATCGATCAATTCTTTAACCAACGACAATCCTATACCTGTACCGGAGGAGTGAGAAGTCCTATGAGCTTGATAATACCTATCAAATATCGCACTCAATTCGGATTGAGGAATGCCGCTTCCCGTATCTTTAATAGAAAATTCAAGTACATCTCCCTTGACTATCGTGGGTTCTATATGAAGCGTAACATTACCTCCATCACTAGAGTATTTGAGTGCATTAGATATAAGATTGTTAATTATTTTCTCCAGTTTCATGCTGTCCACTTCAACAGAATAACCCTCAAGGACAGATACATTATCTTCCATACTTATATCTCGTTTGCGAGCTAATGAGTCAAAGGAATGAAAAACACGATGCAAGAACTCCGATATAACCACCTCGGATGGAAAGAGCTTTAATTTTGAAGCATTTAACTTAGAGAGGTCTAAAATCTCATTTGTAATATTGAGCAATCGTTGGCTATTGCTAAGAGCCAGATTAACAAGCCTCTGAAGATCGACATTACGCACTCTTTTTTGGGCGTCTTCCAAGGGTGCGATTATCAATGTCAACGGTGTCCTCAATTCATGGGATACATTGTTAAAAAAGGTGGTTTTTAGCAAATCCATTTTTTCCAAATCATCAGATCGTTGTTGTTCCATTTTTAAGGCCAATTGCTGCTCTTTCTTATTGCGCTGACTGCGTTGGTAAAAAGAGTAAAAAAGAGAAGCCATAACAACAATAACGCCCAATGCTCCATAAGAGATGATATTACGAGCTGTTTTATTTTTTGCCAGTTCCAATTTTTGACGTTCTATCTCCGCTTCTTTTAACTCCGACTGATATTTCGCCTCTGCCTCGGAAAACTTCTCACTTAGTTTATTAGAATAGAAATTATAATAACTCCGCGAGAATTTACGATAATGCTCAGATGCTTCTCGGTATCTTCCTAAATCATGCAACTCTGAAGCCACAGCTTCGAGCGTATTGTAATAGGAGTCATTATCTTTTTCAGACAACAGATTCAATGCTCTCTGATAATAGGACAAGGCTCGATTGGATTCTCCCGCCTTGTCAAATACATTGCCCATATTGTGTAATGTCCTAGACAGGTAGGTAGAATCATTCAATTTGTCGTACTCAACAATAGCCAAATCACAATATGAGACGCCTTCTGAAGAGCGTTGCAAGACGACTAAAGCATTGCATTTATGCATGTACGCCTCACCGAGCATTCTAGCATCCTCAAGTATTCTGGCATATTTGATGCAACTATCCGCGATTGCATTCAGCTCTATACCGTCATTCCCATAATAGAGCGTATAATATTTCATCGAATAACTTCTAAACAAACCCCTAGGATCATCAGAGTGTCTTCCCCAAACAATAGAGCTATCCGCATAGCGCGTGCTGATTTCATCATTGTCAAACAAGAAAATATTGGACATACTAAGATAATTCCGCAGGTAATTCTCTGCCAAGTTTAAATCAGGCGATACCCGTCTAATGGAATCCATAAATGAAAGAATGCGATAATGTACACCAATGGATGCATCTTTGGAACCTTGGTGTAGCGCGCCCTTTGCCTCTATAAAACTTAGGGACAACCATTGATCAGCCCACTCTAAAGGGGCAAATGAAGATCGGTGAATATTATAATTCCTCAAGGCTTTTTGAGCCTGAATCATCCGACCCGGATCCTTGATCTGATCAAGATATATCGTCTCATAAAACAATGATTTTGCAATATAAAATGCCCCTCCTCCTTTGTTCGCAAGATCGGAAAAATATCTGACGATATCAGGAGTCAAAGGAACATCCTCTTGTATCAGACGATCCATGACAGCACTAACCTTACTCAAATCAGTATCCCGATCGACACCGTAGGCAAGCAGGAGCGAATCAACCTCCATATACTGACAAATGGCTCTATTCTGTACACTGATAAGAAGAATAATGAGCACTATACATTTCATCCCTTAAAAATAACAATCAATACACAATGAGCGCCAGAAAAAGCAAACATTCGAAATCCCGCAATAGCGTGTTTTATATCCTTCAATCATAAAACAGTAAATAAAACATAATATCAAAATACAAGTGATAAAATTTAGAATTGTCATATCTTCTAGTTACTATTCAGGAGGGTGTTTTTGAGATAAAAAAAGGCAGTTTTTTCGTCAAATGACGCTTATTTTTTGAGGCATAGCAGCGCTACGGCGAAAAAAATAGCGGAAATATGACGGGAAAAGTGTTTTTTTTAGCCAAAATGACGCCTACCTGAATAGTAAC
>JAJRXG010000348.1 GCA_024276375.1 Bacteroidota bacterium
GTTACTATTCAGGAGGGTGCTTTTGAGATAAAAAAAGGCAATTTTTTCGTCAGATGACGCTTATTTTTTGAGGCATAGCAGCCCTACGGCGAAAAAAATAGCGGAAATATGACGGGGAAAGTGTTTTTTTTAGCCACAATGACGCCTACCTGAATAGTAACATTTTTACCTTTAAAGGTGGGGATTAATTCTATCAGCGGCAATAAAATCGCATAGGCAAGCCACGACATATTGATATTTTTCATAAGTTGGGATTCGATCGGATGATCTATGCTTTCATATGACACGTAAGTAGCCCATTCTAGGATAAACAAGTACGACTTGAATGTGATACTTCAAAATAGGTGATATATTTTCAAACAAGACCAAACGATAAAACGCCACTACTATGACGCACGACAAGAGATTATTTTACGGAAGTTGCTTTGCCCTAATTACGACGGCACTATCATTTAGCATCAGGGCAGGTATCTTGCCACAGTTGGGGGAAGAACTCAACTTATCGGCAGAGCAATTGGGGTTTATCAACTCGATGTGGTTTTGGGGCTTTCCTATATCCATGGTCATCGGAGGATTGGTCTATCACATGGTAGGAGGCAATCGGATTATGCAGTTTGCATTTTTGGCACATGCCACGGGGATTATTATGACGATTTACTCAGGCAGTTATATCGGACTAATGATTTCGACATTGTTAATAGGTTTGGGAAACGGATGTACGGAAGCTGCCTGCAATCCGATGATTGCTGATACATACCAAGGAGTCCGCATGAGCAAGATGATGAATCGTTTTCATATGTGGTTTCCGGGAGGGATTGTTATCGGTGCGCTCATATCAAAGTTCATGTCTGATGCAGGGTTTAATTGGCAGGCACAGATATGGGTTATTCTGATACCTGCATTAATCTACGCATATATGTTCTTTGGTCAAGCATGGCCCAAGGCTAAAGTGTCAGCCGCAACATCCCTGTCTCAAAATATAAAAGCTATGATTAAACCATTGTTTTTATTTATGACTATATGCATGGCGCTCACTGCCATATCCGAATTTGGGCCACAACAATGGGTAGGACTTATACTCGAAAAAAGTGGTGCCCACCCAATGCTTATCCTAGCATTGGTGACAGGCCTGATGGCCGTCGCGAGATATTTTGGGGGAGATATGGTCAAACAATTTAATACAACCGGAGTGCTTCTCGGATCTGCAATATTGGCAACAATTGGGATCTATTTATTTAGTACTCAGACAGGTATTATGGCATATGCAGCTGCCATTATATACGGATTGGGAATAGCGTACTTTTGGCCCAATATGATTGGATTCATTGCGGAGTATGTCCCGGAAAGTGGGGCATTGGGAATGTCCATTATAGGAGCCATAGGTATGTTTTCTACCTCTATCTTTCAACCCATTATCGGTCGATGGATAGATTCTGACAAAGCCATAGCCCAGAGTCAAGGATTTACCGGTGATGATCTCACCCTCGTTGCAGGTCAAGCCACTTTGGGCACCATGGTGTTGTTTCCAACTATCCTCATTGGTTTGTTTACCATCCTCTATTTCTGGATGCTAAATAGACAAAAATTGAGTCCAACTACTATTGAATGAGAAAGGGAGGCATACAATCGTTGTTAACATGCTTGCGCTTAACTTAAGTCGGACACCGATATGAGATTCAATCTGTGATTTATATCCGGAGATTTTGGATAGTTGGATCAACGCTATAAGGTTGTTTCCGTATTGACGTGGGTCGGATGCTGCCATTCCGCCAATGGCAAAATTAAGGGAGGGAGATACTGGACGATTGTTGCAAAAAATACTTCGGTAGAACTATTTTATCAGATATCCAAGCTCCTCGTTTTTTTGTAAATTTTGAGTCATAAGACCCTTTGTCAACATGAGCAATGAGTGCTTGATGTACAAAACGGAATACAAAACCATTAATCACTTAGTTTTGTACTATTATTAGCATCATACTTTTTCTCCTTACTATTCGAGAGGGTGCTTTTGAGATAAAAAAAGGCAATATTTTTTGTCAGATGACGCTTATTTTTTGAGGCATAGCAGCCCTACGGCGAAAAAAATAGCGGAAATATGACGGGGAAAGTGTTTTTTTTTCGCCAAAATGACGCCTACCTGAATAATAACTTTTTCTCCATTATGAATAACAATCTACAAAAAGAAGTAAAACGAAATCCATCAACGATAAATCATAGTAAGATAAGATTGAGAATGGAAGCTACAAAAGATTCACTTAGAGTGTTGTCTATAGAGCAATGGAAATTCTGGAAAGAAAACGGTTATGTCGTTATAAAAAATGCAGTCTCTCGTAAGCAAGCTAAACAAACAGCATCGTTTCTCTGGGAGTTTGAAGGTAAAGATCCAAACAATATGGATACTTGGTATACTGCTCCACGTGCTGAAATGGAAATGAAAGAATTAATTGGAACTGGCATGGTGGAAGCTTACAACAACCAACACTTGTGGAACAACCGCCAAACTCAAAAAGTATATGATGCCTTTGTTGATATTTGGGGTACGGAAAAATTATGGGTATCGATAGACCGAGGCAATTTAAATTTTCCTATACCTCCTGAGAATGGATATAAGGGTTTTATTCATTGGGATTATGACCCGGAGTCAAAGCCTCAAAATGTTCAAGGCGTATTGGCATTGGAAAATCAAATAGATGAAAATATTGGAGGCTTTCAGTGTATTCCATGGTTATTTAAAAATTATGATACCTGGAAACTGAATCAACCTAAAGATAGAGATTATTTCAATCCTGATATAACTGGTATAGAGAATGAAATAATTAAAATACCTCTGGAAGCAGGAGATCTGTTGATTTTTAACAGTTTACTACCACATGGTATTTGCCCCAATATTTCAAAAGACAAAGTAAGGATTGCACAATACATTGCTATGATGCCAGCAAACGAAGATGACCAAGAGTTGAAAGAATGGAGAATTAATTCATGGAAGCATCGTATCGCTCCAAAAGGATATGCCTTTCCCGGTGATCCACGTAATTGGGAGCAAACAAAATATGATAGAGCCCAACTAACAGATTTGGGCAAAAAATTATTGGGTTTAATAGAATGGTAGTTCAACATAATAAATGGTTCAAATGATGCTCCACAATCAGTATCTGCCGATATTCATAACATGAAATACCAATAAGTCTAAGCATTAGAAGATAGACCCCACGCTACCTTATCAAAGGTACCGATCCCGTATAAGTCTGGGTATGATTATTTTTCAAAATTGATTTTCCTAGTAGTGTTCTGGAATATCAGATCAATTGTTATCTAAATAGACCAAGTATATCAGAAAAAGGTCATTTTATATCCAAAATTGATTGATGGTATGAACTAGCAATCTTTACTAACAATAGAAATCAATGACAAGGGGGCTATCCAGACGATATCTACACAGTCATGAGAATCATAACATCAATAAAACAAAAAACCCCGGCATTGCACCGGGGAACTTTTTAATAAACCAATCTTATAAAAAAAAGGAAAGAATATAATAAAAAGACGAAATCCATCATTAGTCCATCAGACTCTGAGCGGTATCCCAGTTGGTATTTAGGATATCACTCGTACTTTGACAGCCTTCACAAAAGATTCGTTTTGTAAAAGTTTTTTTACGTTTCCAATCGACTTTTTATATATTACTGTGCTTCCACAGTCTATCAAAATGAGTATACATTTTTATTTTGCTAATATATAAATAATTCATAATACGTGCATCACATATATAAATAATTTTAATATATTTTTCTACTACTACTCAAGACGCATGTTTTTTAATGATAAAATACATGTTTTGAGGCTCGTTGCCGTTCATTTGGAAAGATATAGCCACGTTAGTGACGTCCAAAAAAGATGGAGTCCTTCAGCCAAAACTCATTATGTTATTAAAATTGACCTGTGGTAAGTAGTCCACACACAAAGTCTAATCCACATTTTCATGCAAAAATGAGTTATTGGACTTCTCGAGCGGATTTTGACCATCCGAACCGACTTCAAAGCGAGACAAATCAGCTCTAGCCTGTCTATCATGAACATCGTCAAGAACGACATTTCGCCGCTTATAGGCCGGGACATTTTCCATGCTACTAATCAGCTTGGGGTCATCAAGGCTCATCGTGAGATTTTTGCGCATGTGTTGCCTTCGTGCCTGCTCCATATGATGTCTTTTATCCGTAATGTCACTGACGTATGGTTGTCTCTGCTCATGCATCTGCGGTGTATAGTACTCAGACGAATGATTCATCTCTTCGATCGTTTTGCGCACTTCATCCTCTTCAAATGATACCACATTTTCCTCTACGCCTTCATCAAATCCCATCGCAATACCATTCTCCTCCGTAAATGCTTGTGACTCGTCGAGTGGGATTCTTATTTTTTCATTTTCTACTTTTTCTTCTACTACATGAGAGGCTCTAAAACCCGTAGCTATCAGCGTGATACTCAATTGATCTCCGAGGGACTCATCGATGCAACTTCCCCAGATGAGATTAGTGCCATATCCGGCCTCTTCTTGCACATATTCGGTGATTTCGACCATCTCTTGACCCGTGACCTCATTGGTTCCTGAAGTGATATTGAGCAATATATGTTGTGCCCCACGTATATCATTGTCTTCTAACAATGGAGAATTCATCGCGGCATTAATGGCACGACGAGCACGATCATCACCTTCGGCGATCGCATTGCCCATAATCGCCACACCCGAGCCACGCATGACTGTATTGACATCTTCAAAGTCCACATTAATTTGACCCCAGACCGTAATAATCTCAGCAATGCCTCGTGCTGCAGTTGTCAATATATTGTCAGCCTGAGCAAATGCATCAGAAAGCCCAAGGTTGCCATACATTTTAAAGAGCCGGTCATTGGAGATGACGAGATAGGCATCGACATGTTGCTTCAGTTCCTCCAGGCCTTCAATGGCATATCGCTGACGGCGCATACCTTCAAACTTAAAAGGAAGCGTTACTATGGCAACCGTAAGTATGCCCATGTCCTTAGCGACTTTGGCAACAATCGGAGCGGCGCCCGTTCCGGTACCTCCACCCATGCCGGCAGTTACAAAGACCATTTTGGTACCATCGCCCAAGTAATCCTTGACTTGATCTACAGATTCGAGGCACGCTTGCCGCCCTATCTCGGGTTTAGATCCTGCTCCCCTTCCTTCTGTCAGATGCGGACCGAGTTGAATCGTCATGTCAACAGGACTATTGAGAAGGGCTTGATTGTCGGTATTGCAAACGGCAAAATCTACTCCTTTGATACCTTGGGTGTACATATTGGCCACGGCATTGCCCCCGCCACCACCTACACCAATCACCTTGATGATGGATCCTGTTCTTTTTTTGAAGTCAAATTCTAAAGACATAAGTAAAAATTTTAGTTTCAAGCGATACTATAAAACCTTGCTTTTCGGGAAACACTGATTTTGAAATATCACTTTAGTTCTCATCAATATTCTAATTTTAAAAATCGGTATCCGGAGTGGCCTCAAAAAATTCTTTTGTCACTGTAAAAATCTTCTTGTACCATCGTGAATCCTTGAGCTCTTTTGCATGTTCATAGGCTTCTTGTATTAGCTCACCTTCGGTAGTCGATAGATCAAAAATGCGTTTTTCGCGTTCCATCTCCAATTTCATTTCTTCGTTGTTGATCGCATGAATCAACAGCCCTATTCCCGTAGCGTAAATCGGACTGGCCAATGCAGAACTATAGCCATGCGCCAGATGCTCAATCGGTTGCCCTTTACGACATGTCAGTCCAGTCTCATATTCGGCCAATAAATTAATATGCTTCAATAGAGATCCTCCACCTGTCAACACCAATCCCGCGATCAATTTTTTCTCAAATCCTGATCTCTTAATTTCCCAATAGACATAGGCAAATATTTCCTCCACACGCGCCTGAATAATCCTTGCCAAGTTCTTTTCAGAGAGCTCCTTGTGTTCCCTGCCTTTAAATCCAGGGATCGTAATTATCCGATTGTCATAAATCTCATCTGCCAGAGCAGAACCAAACTTCACTTTCAATTTTTCGGCTTGATCATGCATAACGGTACATCCTTCTTGAATATCCTTTGTAATCACATTGCCCCCAAATGGGATCACAGCTGTATGCCTTATAATTCCGTCTTTGAATATAGTGATGTCCGTAGTACCTCCCCCGATATCCACCAATGCTACACCCGCCATTTTTTCTTCTTCCGACAATACCGCCGAAGCTGAAGCGATGGGCTCAAGTGTCATATCTACGACATTCAGTCCAACCTTCTCTACACAACGCATGATATTGCGTGAAGCAGAAATCTGACCCGTTATAATATGAAAATTTGCCTCCAATCTAACGCCGGACATACCGATAGGATCTACGATGTCATCTTCTTCATCCACACAAAATTCTTGCGGAATCACATGCAATATCTTATCACCCGGAGGTAATACTAACCGATGCATATCCTTGATGAGCTTATCGACATCTTCCTCACAGATCTCATTGTTGACATCGCTGCGCACGAGCAAACCTCTATGGTGCAAGCTCTTGATATGCTGGCCCGCAATGCCCACATGGACATTCGTAAATTTCATGCCTGCATTATTCTCTGCGATTTCAATAGCCTCTTGTATGGCCTTGACAGTTTTATCAATATTGGAAACGACTCCGCGGGACACACCTTCTGAAACAACGGTACCGACACCTACGATATCGATTTTGTCATACTCGTTTTTGCGTCCTGCGATTGCACATACCTTGGTTGTCCCTATGTCAAGGGCGACTACTACATCATTGTTTTGCGTACTGGTTTTATTATTCATTTACCTCCATTTTTATGGTGTTACGGGATTTCTTCCTATTACCTGCTTGCGATATGAAATATCAATTTCATCGTATTTGCCCCAGGCATTAATCTTAGCTAACTCTTTATAAAATTCTTTTAGATTTTTAAGTTTGTTGGGAAGATCATCAATATGATCGAGTACAATTTTCTCATCTCCAATTTTAGGGATAAGCAAAATGCGATTTCCTTTCTCAAAGTAAATTTGCTCTATTAAAGCGCTCAAAAATGGATCCTCGCTCAATTGGTTTACAATGTTGAATGCAGTATATAAATGAGTATTTTTTCTAATTTTCTTACCAGGATTCAATGATTCTACCCGCCCGGTTACCACCGGTACTCTCACCGCACGATACTCTGAAAGTGCTACATAAGTCCCTTGTTGATCTATGTAAAACTGTTGCCCACTGCGATTCATAACTCGTAGTATAGGTCTCCGTTGTACGATGTCAATATTGAGAGATTGTTTGGCATCAATGTACACTTCTACTTTGTGAATACGCGTATCTCCCAACAGCATCTGCTCCACCTCCTCAATATCAATAGATCGTATTGCCTGCATTCGAATGTCATTGGGCAGATCCTTGTCAACCATGCGCTCGATTTCCTTGGCTGTTATCAGATCACGTATTCCCTCTTTATTGTCAATGTGTACTTCGACATTTGTTATTTTCAATGTAGTAGTCCGTTGAATACCCAATATCCATAGGGAAAGCATACCAATAACCGCGCAGGCCATTAAGATCTGTTGTATCAACTTTCTATGTTTTACCTTAACACTGAACATTTCAATTCAAATAACACTATTAATCTCTACTCACTAACCTTATAATTTCATCTACAATCCTCTCCGTCGCTTTACCATCAGAAAGAGACTTGATATTGCCCGACAATTGCTCACGCTTCCTTGCATTCTTCAACAATGCATACACCTCTGACAACAATAGGGCGTTCAATTCATCGTCCTTGACAAATACAGCTGCATTTTTATCAACAAGAGCTTTTGCGTTTTTGCTCTGATGATCCTCTGCCACATTTGGTGAGGGTACTAAAATTGATGGTTTGCCAAGCACCATCAATTCTGCCAATGTCAATGCGCCCGCCCGACTCACTACAATATCCGCTGCGGCATAAGCCACGTCCATGTCTTCTATAAATGACATGATGTGTACATGATCCAACCCAGCAGTTGAACTATGACGATATTCCTCCCAATACAAACTGCCACACTGCCATATCCACTGGACATCACTACGCTCTCGTATGCCATTGTATGCATCTCGAAGACATCTATTCAAACTTCGCGCACCCAAACTTCCGCCAATGACAAGCACCGTAGGCTTAGCAGCATCTAGGCTCATCTCAACACGAGCAGTGGACTGACTCCACTGTTGTCCGCTCATCTCTCGTACAGGATTGCCCGTAAGAACAACTTTGTCCTCGTCAAAAAACCGCGCCGTATCCCGGTACGCTATACAAACCCTGTCAACTACTTTTCCCAAAATCTTGTTAGTTACTCCGGGATAAGAATTCTGCTCCTGAATCAATGTTTTGATACCCATCTTACCAGCCACCCACAATGCCGCTCCACTTGCGTACCCACCAAAACCGGCTACAACTTCAGGTTTGAATTCACGTATAACCCTTCGAGCCCTTACAAGACTGGCCAATAGCTTAAATGGAAACAATGCGTTTCTATATGTCAATTTTCTTTGAAATCCACTGATCCAAAGACCCTCAATATCAAAGCCCGCTTTCGGAACCTTTGTCATTTCTATTTTATCCTTGGCACCGATAAAAAGTATCTCAGTGTCAGGATATTTTTTTCTCATTAGCGCTGCTACCGCAATAGCAGGATAAATATGTCCACCTGTCCCCCCTCCACTAAATATAATCCTCATCACGACTTTCTATCTCACACAACTCTACACGCTGGTCTTGAGCCTCATCGACATATCTGCTCACACTCAATATGATACCAAGTGAGATGCTTGTAAACAATACAGAAGTCCCTCCCTTAGAAACCATCGGAAGCGTCAATCCCGTAGTCGGCAACAATTGTACTGAAACTGCAATATTGGCAAAGGCCTGAATGACAATATTCAGACAAAGACCAAATGCCAAAATAGCTCCGAATGCCTTCGGACATCTCGTCACAATCCCAATACATCTCCACAACAACCAAAAATATAATCCAAAAATCGTAAATCCACCGACCAAACCATACTCCTCACATATGATAGCAAATATGAAATCTGCATATGCATATGGCAAATAATTTCTTTGAAAACTATTGCCCGGACCAACACCAAACCAACCCCCATTGGCGATGGCGATTTTGGATTGCTCCACTTGATCACCGGTGCCCATAATAAAATGATCTAATCGAGCACCCCATGTAACATTTCTTGCAAACGACCAATCCGGAAACGCTTGCCCCAATGCCAAGATGATCAAAAATCCTATCAAGCCAAGCACTATCAAAATAATAATATACTTCATCGAAACTCGACCCACAAACATCATTAACAGACTCGTCAAAAACAACAAAGCCGCAGTTGATAAATCTGCAGGTACTATCAACAAGCAAACGATCGTAACCGGAATGATGATCGGAAGAAAGGCACTCTTGAAGTCCTTTATGTTGTCTTGTCGCCTACTCAATGACCGTGCTATAAAAACGATCAATGCCAGTTTGGCAACATCAGATGTCTGGATGGTCTGTCCTAGCCACGGTATAGTAAACCACCTTCTCGCTTCATTAATTTCTGTACCGTAAAAAAGGGTATAAATCAGCAAGGGGATTGTAATGGCCAAAAATATAGGCGCCCATTTGGAATACTGCATATAATGAAAATTATAACAGACATATGTCATAACAAATCCTCCCGAAATGAACAACAATTGTTGGACGAGAAAAAACTCAGTATTGCCGGAATAATCCTTATAGGCAATACTACCTGCCGCACTATACACCGCCAATATAGCAGCCAGACCCAACACCACTGTGATCAACCATATCGCTCGATCACCACGGAGGTGTTGATGTAATTGTGCCACTGTATTCATATACTTATAACCTTTCTACTTATATCAATCCCTTTATTCACTATTACTATGTTTAGAGATAATAAAACACCGATCTAAAACCGGATCTTCCTCAATACTATTTTTTGGCTTTTTACAGCTTGAGTTCCAACGTCAATCTTTATTGATGTTGCTTCGATTTAAAGTGCTCAGGCAAGCATTACCTTACCTTGAGCGTTATGATGGTCAGGATAGCCAGCAATATTCCGACAATCCAAAATCTGGTTACAATCTTTGCTTCGGCTATGCCCATCTTCTGATAGTGATGGTGTATGGGCGTCATTAAAAACACCCTCCTTCCCGTACCATATTTTTTTCGTGTATATTTAAAATAACTCACTTGGATGGTAACTGAAAGAATCTCTAAAAAGAAGATGCCGCAGAGAATGGGAATTAGAAACTCCTTGCGCAACAAAATAGCCAATGTGGCAATAATCCCTCCCAATGCCAAGCTACCGGTATCACCCATAAATACTTGTGCGGGAAAAGAATTGTACCACAAAAAACCAATACATGCACCTATCAAACTAGCCGAGAATATCACCAGCTCTTGGGACTGAGGCAGATACAAAATATTTAAGTATTCTGCAAATTGTGAATTACTCGACAGATAGGCTATGACGGCCAATGTTGAGGCTATTATCGCAGAAGATCCGGCAGCTAGACCATCTATTCCATCCGTTAGATTTGCAGCATTTGAAACCGCTACAATGATAAATATTATAAAAGGAATAAATAGAATCCAGTAAAACGTATCCTTATTATCATCCAAAAAAAACATGAGATTGCGATAGTTAAAATCGCTATCCTTAAAGAATGGAACGTTGGTGAGACCTGTCTTCACATAGGCATACTTCTCTAGAGTCTCTTCCCGATCATTGCTTTGTATTTGGATTACTTTCTCAATAGGATAGTTCTTGATCAAGGCCTCTTGATAAGGGACTCTTACAACTATATCACTGTGCCAAAACATAACCCCTCCTACCATAAGACCCAATCCCACCTGACCCATAATCTTGAACTTGGCCTGCAGTCCGGCTTTATCCTTCTTATAGACCTTGATGTAGTCATCTATCGCTCCCACCATGCCCATCCATATCGTAGCTAGCAGCATAAGGCGCATATAGATGCTTTCCAATTTTGCAAAAAGAAAACAAGGAACCAGAATGGCTAAAATAATGATTATGCCACCCATAGTCGGTGTACCGGATTTTTCCTTTTGACCTTCTAAGCCTAGGTCTCTTACGGACTCTCCGATTTGCAAAGATTTCAAAGAACGTATGATGCTGTTGCCCCAGAGAATTGATACAATCAAGGCTACGACCAACGCCATACCCGCTCTAAAGCTCACATATTTATACAGACCGGCCAATGGCCAATCATAATTATTGTCTAAAAACTCAAATAGATAGTAAAGCATTCACTTTTGGCACTAATATTGTTCTAATCATATTCTAAGGTTTGAAAAAAGCAGTGGTTCCGAATCTTTATCCGGAAATCCACTGCAACTGTTAAAACCAACCTGAGAATGATAATAGAACCTACTCTTATATATCTTTCGATAAAATATCGTTCACAATTTTTTGGTCACTAAAGAAGACCTTTTTACCTCCAATATCCTGATACTCTTCATGCCCCTTTCCAGCAATTAGAATCACTGACTTCTCTCCTGCCAAGGCAATGGCAGTTTGAATAGCGGATCTTCGATCCACTATATTCAAGACTCTATTTGTATCCCCACTGTCAACAC
The DNA here is from genome assembly GCA_024276375.1 of Bacteroidota bacterium. GTDB lineage: Bacteria > Bacteroidota > Bacteroidia > Chitinophagales > Saprospiraceae > JAJRXG01. The sequence goes on from JAJRXG010000348.1 coordinate 11,712, forward strand.
CCTTCATCATATCCAAAATAATAGCTTGAGGATCTTCTGATCTCGGATTGTCTGAGGTCAAAATCACCCGGTCACTCCATTGGACTGCAACTTTAGCCATAACAGGCCTTTTAGATTTATCCCTGTCTCCTCCACATCCTATCACAGTAATGATCTCATTGCGATCTGCTATATGTCGCAATGTTTCCAACACATTGAGCAAAGCATCCGGCGTATGTGCATAGTCAACAAATATCCGGGGATGATGCGCGATCACTTCCAATCTTCCTCTTATAGATCGCAAAGCACTAAGCGCCTTGAGCAACTGTTCCTTGTGACCCACTTCCAAAAGCCGGGCAACTGCATATACCGCCAGCAAATTGTAAGCATTAAACCGACCCACCAATCTACTCATCACCTTGAGACCATCGATCTCTAAGTATGTTCCCACTTCATCTAACTCTAATACCCTAGCCTTAAAGTCTGTAAGAACTCTCAAGCTATAACCATACCTTCTCGCCTTTGTATGATCTAACATGACACGACCATTTCGATCATCTTCATTGGTTAGAGCGAATGCCGCTTTTGATAAAGAGGAGAAAAAGGATTGCTTAGTCTTAATGTAAGCTTTAAATGTACCATGATAGTCCAAATGATCATGAGTAATATTTGTAAATACTCCTCCGGCAAATTCAATCTCTGCGATTCGCCCTTGATCAATGGCATGAGAACTAACTTCCATAAACACATATTCGCATCCAGCCCGCACCATTTGAGCCAACAGATGATGCACTGATATCACATCCGGAGTTGTTAACACGGACGGTAGGTGTTCTTCTTTAACCAATATTTCAATAGTCGATATCAAACCGACCTCTCTACCCAATTCTTTAAACAGGTAGTATAACAATGTGGCGATCGTGGTTTTACCATTGGTACCGGTCACGCCTATACATTTCAA
>JAJRXG010000349.1 GCA_024276375.1 Bacteroidota bacterium
AAATCTGTACCTTGGAGACACTCTAACCGCTTTATCTAATTACAAGCAATGCTTAAAAATTAATCCTGACTATGAAAAAGCTAAAAAAGCTATTAAGGAAATTTCAAGAAAATAGATAAAAACTAAGGCTAACAAAGTATAAAAATAATAGCCGAAAAAGTAGTAAATATGAACATTATAGTCCGCAACAACATTAGTAGTAAATTGAAAAATTCTGCTTCCAAAATCGGCTACTATTCTTATACAAATCGATTGCCTCCTAAATCGAATACAGAATCTATGATTGATCTGTTGATATTTTAGTCTGTGAGTTGAAATAGACAAACATGCGTCATTTAAGCCCAACACTTAAGGTGGTTTTGTCGTCACGATTCTTAAAATCTAAGTAGGCATTGATCAAACCATTGGTGGATACATCATGACTTATGACTTCTCGATGGCCTGTTAATTCCGGAAGTATCTTCTTGGCTAAGACCTTGCCCAACTCAACGCCCCATTGATCAAAACTGAATATATTCCAAATATAACCTTGAGTAAATATCTTATGTTCGTACATAGCGATCAATTGACCTAGGACATACGGTGTGACTTGCTTGACTAATATAGAGTTTGAAGGTCGATTGCCCTCAAATACTTTAAATGGCACAATCGCTTCATACTCCTTTGGATCCATACCTTGTGCTTGATATTCGGTGATGACATCCTCCTTGGATTTTCCATTCATCAAGGCCTCTGTCTGTGCAAAAAAATTGGACATCAATATATCGTGATGGTCACCGATGGGGTTGTGGCTTACGGCCGGAGCGATGAAATCACAGGGGATTATTTTTGTTCCTTGATGTATCAATTGATAGAAGGCATGTTGACCATTAGTCCCAGGTTCTCCCCAAAGGACAGGTCCTGTCTGATAATTGACCGGCATGCCATTGCGATCTATGGACTTTCCATTGCTCTCCATATTGGCTTGCTGAAAATAGGCTGCAAATCGGTGCATGTATTGATCATAAGGCAGGATGGCCTCAGTCTCATAACCATAAAAATTATTATACCATATTCCTATCAATGCCAGAACAACAGGAATGTTTTTTTGCCAAGTTGCCGTTCGAAAATGCTTATCCATATTGCGCTGCCCGTCCAGCATCTCGGAAAATCGCTCATATCCAATCGTTAAGGCAATGGACATGCCGATCGCAGAAGAGAGAGAAAACCGTCCACCAACCCAATCCCAAAATGGAAAAACTTGTTCAGGAGGAATACCAAATTCCCGTGCCTTATCTACATTGGTCGATAGTGCAATAAAGTGATTGGAAACCGCAGCAGAATCATTGTAATGTCGTAACAACCATTGTCGCGCTGTATGTGCATTAATCATGGTCTCCTGCGTCGTAAAACTCTTGCTGGCAATGACAAATAGTACCGATTGAGGGTTTACTTGTTTCAAAATCTCGACGATATGAGAGCCATCAATATTGGATACAAAGTGTGTGCGCATACCTTCGATCTGATATGGCCGCAATGCTTCCGTGACCATCACAGGGCCGAGATCTGATCCTCCGATACCAATGTTGACGATGTCTGTGATCGGTTGATCTGTATATCCCCGGTGCTTCTTGTCATGAATCGACTGGACAAACTTCTTCATCCGCTCTCTTACGGTATATACTTGCGGTATAATGTCGATTCCACCTACTTTCACCTCGGACTTTCGACCGGCGCGCAAGGCTGTATGCAACACAGCCCTCTGTTCTGTCTCGTTGATATAAGCTCCCGAAAACATAGCTTCTATACCATGTCTTAATTGGAGCTCATTGACAAGATCTATCAGTGTGGAAAATATGTTATGATCGATATGATTCTTAGAAAAATCTATGAGCATATCTTCGTGACGAATAGAGTATCGACTGAATCGATCCTCATCTTGGGCAAAAAGTTCTTGCAGCGTCCGATCTTTATGTGTGTCGTAGAGATGCAGTAGTTTCTTCCAACTGGTCGTAGCCGTGGGATTGGTTTTAAGAAGCATAGTTATAGTTTCTGTCTCAAAATTGATATAAAAATTTGGATTGGACAGAAAATCAAATGCAAACCTTGTTAACAAGTCGCTATATAACTGATCCAATATCGACGCTATGCCAATTTATGTGACTGACATAGAACAATATCTAAGACCTTGATGCACTGATTGAAGGTCATACTTGTTGCAAGGAGCCTTAGCAGAAGGAATAATCGAGATCTTCCAACAAGGACTAGAACAATAAGTCCAAAAAATCATTTAATCTCCTTAAGAGTAATAAAGCGTATTATGAATCATAAGATAGAAACCAAGTGGACTGAAGAGACAACATTTATTGTATCTCAGTCAGGAGGGCAGTTTGTACTAACGACCGATCTAAATGAAGATGAATCGCCCCGGGGATTGCGCCCCAAGGCGCTGATGTTGTCAGCTTTGGGAGGCTGTACAGCGATGGATGTAGCGTCATTATTTAAAAAAATGCGGGCTACTCCCGATGGATTTAAAGTGGATGTTTCAGCGCATTTGACTGAAGAAAATCCTAAGTATTATGATTCTGTCAAGATAGATTATTATTTCTATGGAAAGAACCTTAAGCGCGATAAGCTTCAAAAATGTGTGGATCTGTCATTGGAGAAATATTGTGGTGTGAGTGGGATGTTTCGACAATTTGCCAAAGTCCAATCAGAGGTTTTCTTTGAAGAGATATAGAATCTCTGGTATTGTGTCTCAACCATCGACATATTCTATATGTCGATCATCTCCTTTGCGAAGATTTTTTTAGTTTATCGCATTAGCGCAAAAGGATTTGATGGAGATGGTGGTTTTTATCATAGTATCACGACCTAAAGTAAGATCTCGTCCTGAAGAGAAGTAGTATCACCAAGGAGAAAAGTGGATTTTTCTTGAAAATAATTTTCAGTCCGTTAGTGTTGATCCGTATGTCTTAGGAAAAGCCAATGACAACCTATAGACATGACTCCATTGCCCCTAAAGGTCGTATGAGAACCGTCAAGAATCCTTAGAGTCCTTCCTATGAGGATTCCTGATCCCGTCCTGAAGAGGCCACATATCACACAGGCGAAGATTGGATTTTTAGAGAGGAAATAATAAGCATTAAAGAGGGGCTTCAATACTTTACATACATGGCTTATGATTATATTTGAGCAAGGATTGGATGCAGAGTATAAAGCGCAGCTTATTGCCCAATATTTTAGTCTATGGCTTGGATCAAAAACATTGAATACACACATGCCGATGCGCGTTTAAAGCGTTTATATGACCGTGTGAAAAGTCCCGACGGAAGTATTGACAATGTCTTGAAGATACACAGTCTCAGACCCCATACATTGACGGGGCATATGACATTGTACAAGGGCGTGATCCACAACTCCAACAATACACTTCCCAAATGGTATCTCGAGTCGTTGGGAATATATGTAAGTCATCTTAACGGCTGCCAATACTGTGTCGATCATCATTTTGCAGGACTCCGACGTTTATTAAACGATGACACTAAGTCTAAAATGTTTTACAACGACTTGATTAATGATCGCTTACAATCTTATTATAGCGCGCAGTACGCTGCCGGAGCTCAATATGCACACAAGTTGACCTTGCAACTCGACCAGATTGAGCAGAGGGATGTTGAATCGTTAAGGGATGTTGGCTTTAGCGATGGTGAGATCCTTGAAATCAATCAACTTGTGAGCTATTTTAATTATGTCAATAGAACTGTTCTGGGACTCGGGGTCGATACACAAGGTGATATCTTAGGACTGTCACCGGGCGATAGCGATGATCCCAAAAATTGGTCACATCAATAAGAATTTAAATTATGTATAGGTACATCTTTATGTCCTGGGTATTGCTTTTAGCCTGTACAAATATTCCCCAAGAATATTCCGCCAATCGGGATGTACTAACATACAGCAATACGATTGAGATATTGGATAGCGATACCCGTGCAGATATTGTTGCTAAAGCTGCCCATGTTGTCCCTACGGACAATCAATACAGTGCGTTGAAAAATGAGTTTATTGCTTTTGTCCATTTTGGACCCAATACTTTCACACGAATGGAATGGGGGACAGGTATGGAGGATCCTCAGGTATTTGACCTACAACATTTAGACACGGATCAATGGTGCGAAGCGATGCAAGCGGCAGGAATGAAAATGGTCATTATCACCGCCAAACATCACGATGGTTTCGTTCTGTGGCAATCTCGCTACACCCAACATGGCATCATGTCCTCACCGTTTAAGGAAGGGAAAGGAGACATTCTCAAAGAATTATCCGCTTCCTGCCAAAAATATGGCATCAAACTGGGGATTTATCTCTCTCCTGCCGATCTCTATCAAATAGAACAACCGGAGGGTCTTTACGGCAATTTAAGCCCCTATACAGACCGAAAGATACCGCGACAAGTGTCCGGGAGACCATTTAAAAACACAAAGACCTTCACCTTTAGAGTAGATGATTACAATGAATACTTCCTCAATCAGTTGTTTGAACTCTTGACAGAATACGGCTCCATCAGTGAGGTATGGTTTGATGGCGCTCACCCCAAACGCAAAGGTGGACAGAAGTATAATTACCTCGCATGGAAACGTTTGATAAAAGCACTCGCACCTGAAGCTGTCGTCTTTGGCAAACAGGATATCAGATGGTGTGGCAATGAATCCGGCCGAACACGAGAGACTGAATGGAATGTCATCGCTTACGCCGCCAATCCGGATACGATGAACTACTTTCAGGATTTGACAGCTGATTCTCTGGGACATCGTAAACAATTGTACCAAGCGCGATATCTTCATTACCAGCCGGCAGAGACCAATACATCCATTCGCGAAGGATGGTTTTACAGAGATGAAGTGGATCAGAAGGTTCGAAATGCCGATGATGTGTTTGATATGTATGAGCGATCAGTTGGAGGCAATTCGATATTTTTGCTCAATATACCACCCAATCGACAGGGTGTGTTTTCAGACGAGGATGTCGCTGTGTTGGGGGAAGTGGGAAGGCGTATCAGCGCCACATATGACAATAATCTTTTGTCCAAACTGGATGATGGAGCGTTAGAATTGCAGGACAATCAAGTCATTGTTTCCTTGATGAAACCAAGCAAAGTGAACAGGTTTGTCATACAAGAAGATATCTCACGTCGTGGTGAGAGAATAGAAGAACATGCTCTTGATGCTTGGATTGACGATCAATGGAAGGAGATCGCTAATGCCACCAACGTTGGTTATAAGCGCATTTTGAGATTTGAACCGGTATATACTGATCAATTTCGATTGAGGATTATAAAATCCCGTTTAGAACCTTCCATTTTGCACCTCAGTGCGCATTACTATCCAGTCCGTCCGCCCCTGTTATCCATCCGTAGAAGTTCATCCGGAAAGGTCGTCATCGAACCAAGCCAACATATATTTGGCTGGAAGCCTCATGGCGAAAATGCTGCCGACAACCTCAATCGAGGCTATGAGGTTAGATATACATTGGATGGATCAACTCCTGACGATAATTCATCCATTTATGCAAAACCTTTTTTATTCAGTGGTGGAATGGTAAGGGCTTTGGCGTTCTACGATGGTCAAAAAGGCGGTATAAGTAAAGAAGAATTGGGCATGATAAAATCCGGATGGACAATCATGGATGCTATAGGAGCGGAACAAGACCATCCAAGATCAAATGCGCTCGATGAAGATCCTGCTACATATTGGTTGGGACATATTACCGGCCTATCAGCTTTAACAATTGATTTTGGTCAAGTTATGGATGTTAGAGGGATGGCTTATACGCCATTTAATCATCCAACAGTCGGGATGGTATCCCGTGGTGAGATCCTTGTATCAAGAGATCGTAAGCAGTGGGAGGTAGTTGACAATTTTCGATTTGGTAATATCCGCAATGATCCCAGCACACGAAAGCACATATTTAAACTTCCGATTCGGTCACGCTACGTCCGCATTCAACCTACTGAGATTGAGGGATCACATGATGAATTCAGTGTTGCTGAAGTAGATTTTTATAAAACATTAACTTTTGAGGAATGAATGATTGGATAGAAAATCATGACCTTATTTTGGTAGAAGGATCAGTCGTCGAGCGATTGAGAAGAGATTCGGGTATCTCCTTGGATCCTCTTCTCGAAAATGCGCCACTCGTTTATGATTCTATAACAGGAGATAGAATGATGTCTATCTATCAGAGTTATATCGATATCGCAAGATCTTCAGACTTGCCATTTGTAATGTGTACGCCCACTTGGCGCACCAATCGCGAACGGGTGGAAGCATCGGATTGTCCCAAAAGCATCAATCAAGATGTAGTGCGCTTTCTCAATAAAGTCAGATCTCAAAATGATACCTTTAAAAGCAATATTCGGATTGGGGGTATGTTGGGTTGCAAATACGACTGTTATTTACCTGAACAAGGATTGGATATGAACGAGAGTTGGTCTTTTCATCAATGGCAAGCAGATCAACTGGCTGAAGGAATGGTGGATTTTTTAATTGCCCAGACCATGCCCAATGTACAAGAAGCCAGAGGTATGGCCAAAAGTTTGGAAGCCACGGGATTGCCATATATCATCAGTTTTGTGATCTCTCGTAGCGGTCTAATCCTAGATGGCACACCACTCATGGATGCCATTGACCGTATAGATGACGAACGCCCTCATCCGCCAGACGGGTACGCTATCAATTGTGCGTATCCGAGTTTTTTAAATGCGTCCCAACAACCGGAGCGTTTGTATGAACGTTTGATAGGGTATTTTGCCAATGCATCTTCTCTTGACCATTGTGAGTTAGAAGGAGCTCCGCAATTGTTGGCAGATCCGGTAGAAGATTGGGGTAATAGGATGTTGGAACTCAATACAGTATATGGCATAAAAATGCTAGGAGGTTGTTGTGGGACAGGCGTCGAGCATATCGAGTATCTATCTATTGCAAAGTTAAAAAACAAGCTTTTCTGAGCGTAGGGAGATACCCATTGT
>JAJRXG010000350.1 GCA_024276375.1 Bacteroidota bacterium
ACAAAGCGCTCTTGCTCTGCAAGAAGGTAAGGTGAGTATTGCTATAGAACAAATGCAACAACTTATAGTCCAAGATAAAGTCTCACCCGAATTGTACAGCAATCTTGCACACGCTTACTATCTTCAAAATAATCTGGCTGATGCCATATTGTACTATGAGAAGGCGCTCGTACTCGATCCAAAAAATAGAGAAATTGACAAAGCCCTTACAGCGGTGAGAAAAAAAATAGAAATCAATATAACTATGATTCCGGATTTCATTTTAGTAACTGCTTATCGAAGTTTTGTCAGTACATTATCTTCGACAATCTGGAGCCTATTGCAGGTGGTTTTTGCATTGATTGCAGTGATCTGTCTATACTTGTATCTCTTTAAACCCGGTGTTATACTGAAAAGAAGGTTAAAATATACTGGGTTGGCGATACTGTTCATTTCCTTACTCTTGAGTGTTTTTGCCTGGTCTAAGCTGAGATATGAGACTTCATCCAGAAGCGGTATCGTCATGCAATCTTCTACCTCCATCTACAAGGCACCGGACGACAAAAGCCCCGAAGTTGCACCAGTAGGTTCGGGCAACAAAGTGTATATTCTGTCAGAATTGGGAGGTTGGTACAAAGTCGCCTTGCAAGACAAGGATGTCGGATGGATAAAAAAAGAAAAGGTTGCTATCATCTGATAACAACCTTTTTTTTCTTTTCAGTCAACACCAATCATCTATTCACTCTCGTCTTTGGAGGCCTTAGGTGGTGTCACCTTTGATTGCGGTGGATTTACACCATTGACATGTACATATGTCCTATTGTTTCTCTTACGCGTAAATTGTATCGTGCCATCAGTCAAGGCAAATAGAGTATGATCCTTACCCATGCCAACATTCTCTCCCGGATGATACTTTGTCCCCCTCTGGCGGATGATAATATTGCCTGCTTTGGCCATTTGGCCACCAAAGAGCTTTACACCAAGACGTTTACTATTGCTGTCACGTCCGTTGTCTGTACTACCTACACCTTTTTTGTGAGCCATTTTACTTAAGCTTTTATAGTATCGATTCTAATTTTTGTGAAGAGTTGACGATGTCCGTTCTTCACTTGATATCCCTTGCGACGTTTCTTTTTAAACACGATGATCTTATCACCTTTTTGAGAACCAAGGACGGTAGCATCTACAGAAGCCGAAGCAACCGTAGGGGTACCGATCTGAGTAGAAGCATCACTACCTACCAACAAAACCTCATCAAATGAGACCTTCTCACCCTCGGAGGCTCCGAGATGATTCACAAAGATCTCTTGACCTTCTGTTATTTTAAACTGCTGTCCAGCTATTGAAACGATCGCAAACATATGTCTTTGATTACCTATTTTTAAATTGGGCTGCAAAGATATGCTTTAAAACGGATAATCAAAACACTTTTAGTGATAGTCTTTGGATTTATACCACTCTTCGAGGCGAAATTCACGTTTAAGTCGAATTTCGTCTCTTATAAGCGTCACTTTGATCTTCTTACCTGTTCTTCTTGATAATTTTCGAGTGATATCCTGGAGGGTCATATGTTGTGTTTTGCGCTGACCCAATTTATAGATCAAATCTCCCGGTCGAATATCTGCCCGATAAGCAGGACTATCGATCAAAACTGCTACTACATAGTATTGATTCAATTGAGAACCGATCGCAAAGATTGTCAATCCACTCTTGTCAAACTCAAATTCTTTATTGTACTTGCGTCCACCCCTCAGGTAAAGGGCTTCCCGATTATAATCTATGATCACCTTAAATCTTGACAGAAAAGTGTTGCCCAAGATTCCATTGCGTATGAGTGTTCTCCTAGTCCGAGAGGTGTCGATATCCAAATCTTGAAAACTAGTGGCAATATCATGAAACTCAAAGCTGCCCAACTGCAATTTGCGCGACTTTCCCAGATATCCTTTTAAGACCCCCGAAAGACCATATCCTAGATGGCCCAACATGATCTTGCCCGGTAGTGTCAGCGCCGAATCTGTATTGGTATGAATCAAAAAAGCAAGAGCAGCACCGGTGTCCATCAATAGTCTAACGGGTATCGTTGTACCCTCACGAATGGTCAAATCTGCTACCAAATAAGGCTTGCTACTTCTTATATCCATGTCGAATTTTTGATAATTCTTTTTGGGAGGTTTGAATTTATTTGGATGTTGGAGCAAAATCTCTTTCTTTGAATAATCTATTTTTACAACCAAATTGGAGAAAAAACTTCCCCCAATAATCCCATTTACTTCGATACCCAACTTTTCCCTTAACAACAGATTGTTGTTTTCGAGAACTATGATATCGCGATTCACCGATTCGCAACCCTCCAGACGCATCTTAACCCTGCGAGCTATATTGGCAATCAAAACCGAGTCAAGATCAGAACCCATAATCGGAATCTGACGCTCAAACTCGATACCGAGCAACTGATCAATCTCCTTGTCAAACAGAATCGTGTTCTCCGCTCCTGTATCAAAGATCATTTTCAACGGTATGATACCTTGAAGCCAGACCTTGACAACGATAAAGCCTTGCTCCATCTTGAAATCAACTTTCTCTCGTCCGTCACGATCGAGTAAGTCTAATCCGATCAACTTATTTTGCGAAAAGACAACATGTCCGCCAAATCCGAGTAACAAGGTAACCATTATTGCAGCACGCAAATACCAAGTAGCTCGATACAAACATCTACTGATAAGCTCATCCAATACGTGTAAACATTTGATCATTGTTCTTGCTGCAAAACTTTTTATTCCAATATCGGAAATATCATATCATAGTCAAAATCTATCTTAATACACAGTGATAAACTGTACTCTAAACAAGTCCTCAATCCTTCACATGTACAACATAATCAAAATGACACACCGATTGCAACTTAACCAATAGTGCTGACCAAAACAACATGGCTCGGTTGGTCAAATAAAATAGCAACTAATTAAAACCAAAACCAACCGCTTCTCACTATATTGGCTCACATGCCTATAGATTCTCATATCATCACAAGCATCGATCGCTTTCATGAACGAATCCTGATTTCCACAGAAGATGCATCGTCTAAAGTACAAAAATTGCATCAACTCTTCAATATTATTGTTTACCAAATCTCTGATCAAACACAAGTCCTTTTTACCAGCTCGTTTGCCCGTCTCAGCTATATAGCTGGAGCCTACAATATCGATCACAAATCAATGTTTCTCCTTCATGCATTTAGAAAAAGCGCATCAACTGACAACCGCCTGACCAAGGTGAATGAACTCAAACTAGGATTCTTATGTGTCTCTATACTCCTCTCCAAATGGCTCAATAGAGAGCCTACATATGACCGCACAACGCTCACAGACCAATATCGGTCGATCTCAGGTGCATTTGAAAGACCCCCTGTCACCTTCATGCGCAATGCCAAAGTTGCATTGCAACATATAGACTTGAACAAAAAACGCATTGTAGCGCAACTCTATGATGAGCCTTTCTCCATCATCACGATCACATTTGATATTGCCGATCGCAATGAAGATTACACAGCACTGATGGAATCTGTCGTCCAACAAGATTTGCTCCCTCTCTCTGCGCAACTCATCAACATTGAAATTCATCAAGACAATACCTATGCTCCGAGCTCGATTGTCTTAGAACCGGATCTACTCTATACAGTGACGTCTATTGCGGATTGTTTTGGTGCATTCACAAGCGATGAGGTAGGTTATTTGCTGAAGAAATTTAGCCCCATGCCTTCCTCTCTTCCATTGATTGTAGGAAATGTAGTCAATTATTTCTTAGATCAGATGATGTATTATCCAGAGCTTACTTTTAAAGAATTAACGCAATCCATTTTTTCTCTGGATCCTATAGGAATCGCCTTGCTCTCAGACGATTCCGTGCGAGATATGATACAAAAACTGGCAACGCACTATCAGACCATCCGTGATGTCGTACAAAATCAACTTGAAGACATCGGGATCAATCGCAACAATGGATTGGTAGAGCCTTCGTTTTATTCGGCCAAATATGGTATCCAAGGAAGATTGGATCTGTTTGCTTCTACCGACAATGGGATAACGATACTCGAGTTAAAAAGTGGAAGTCCATTTAAGGCCAATACATATGGCTTGAGCAATACGCATTATCATCAGACGCTCCTATACGACATGCTTATAGAGTCGGTTTTTGGCACTGAGATTAAGCGCAATAATTTTATACTGTATTCTAAGGAGACACATAAACCACTGCGATTTGCTCCAGCATTGAAGGGACAGCAACGTGAAACGATCAAGGCACGCAACAGATTATACCTACACGATAGAGCTTTAGCCAAGTGTCCTGACATATTAAAATACTTGACCAAATACATAAACAAGTATAACGATCAACTCAAAGGGTATCAAAAAACGGATATTCAAGACCTGATGCGTACTTTCGATGCCCTCACACCTATTGAAAGGTCATATGTACATGCTCTGATACAGTTTGCCGTAAGAGAATGGTTAGTTCATAAAGTCGGACACAGGGATGGCAGACGAGTTAGTGGTCTCTCGACCTTATGGACATTGGATATAAACTCAAAAATGGAGCAATTCAATATCCTGAACCAGCTGACTTTGGATACCAATAAATCGGATTCAGACGACCCTATACTCATTTTTGCCAAGAGTCACCACACCGCATTGATCAGCAACTTTCGCAAGGGAGATCTCGGAGTGCTCTACCCGTACAAAAAAGGGGTTGATGCGATTCTAAAGGGACAAGTATTTAAGGTGACTATCTTGACCATAGAGTCTGTACATATCACTATTCGCCTGAGAAGCCGACAGGAAAACGCCCAAATCTTCAGGCAACATACATACTGGAATATCGAGCATGACAGTCTAGATCGCGGATACACCGAAATGACGCGCTCAGTTTATGAATGGTCACAAGCCTCCCTTAAATATCGACGGCTGATCATGGGTCTTCAAATGCCCGCTAGGTACGAGATCAAACCCGTAAATTGTCATCACCAATTGACTTCAGAACAATCTCAGATACTAAGTGAAATCATATCTGCTCATGATTATTATCTGCTCTGGGGTCCTCCCGGAACGGGCAAAACAAGTGTCATGCTGAAGGAAATAGTCCGCCACTATTTGAATCACAGTTCAGCACGTATCCTGATCTTGGCATATACCAACAGAGCTGTTGATGAAATCTGTCACGCGATATGTTCTATAGATCCACAACCCTCCTTGATCAGGATTGGATCTCGATATAGTACCGGAGAGCCATATTTGAAATATCTGTTGAGCCATCGGACAGCATCAACGGCGTCTCGCAAAGCGTTGAAATCTATCTTGACTGAAGAACAAATATATGTGGGCACGGTGGCATCTGTACTGGGAAAAAAAAGCATATTTGATTTGATCCAATTTGATATAGCGATCATCGATGAAGCTTCCCAGATTCTGGAGCAATCGATGATTGGCTTGTTAAGCCGAGTCAAACGATTTATCCTCATAGGAGATCATCAACAATTGCCTGCAATCGTTCAACAGGACGCTTCGTCAAGTCAAATAAAAAACTCTGAACTTAGATCCTTGGGCTTTGACAATCTGAATAACTCTCTGTTTGAAAGGATGTTCAGAGCTGCCAAAAAAAATCGCTGGGATCATGCTTATGGCCAACTGACGTATCAGGGTCGAATGCACAAAGAGCTGATGGCCTTTCCAAGCAAACATTTTTATCAGAACCGACTCCGGGTATTGCCCGTGATACCGCGACTCACCCAAGCACTACAAGCCTATACCGGAAGTCATGATTTGTCAAAAATATTGAGTCAACATCGATTGATGTTTGTACCGTCACAAATCGATACCACCAGCGACAGTATAAAGGTCAATGTACACGAAGCACATATTTGCGCTGCCATGGTATCCTCAATCCTTGAGATTTACAACTCACAGGGAAGAACGATCGACCACCAAACCTTAGGCATCATTACTCCCTACAGAGCACAAATAGCGCAGATCAAGCAGACCCTCTCAGATGCTCAAATACCCCACTTGCAAAAAATAACCATAGATACCGTAGAACGTTATCAGGGAGGAGCACGAGACATTATTATCATGTCCACATGTATCAACTATGCATTTCAAATGAGCTCTCTTGTATCACTATCCGAGGAGGGTGTAGATCGCAAACTCAACGTCGCATTGACTAGGGTAAGAGAGCAATTTATATTGATCGGCAATCCCAATCTCCTGCGACAAAACAATCTCTACAATGCACTTATCAAAAGTGCAAAGAAAATCAGATGGGTTGAGCCTTAAGGAATGTCCAGTAACTTATGCGTCTGAAGGCTTAATCGCCATTTGGGGTTGGCCTTGCAGATTTGGATACATGAATCAATATGTATCTTCTGTCGCTCATCATCCAGTGGTTGCAAGAAAAAGTATTCAAAATCCATGGATTCATAGGCTCCAAGATCGAGATCTGCCTGTGGATATACTATTTTGAGTTCATGACCTATTCGAACGACTACCTCTGATCCTATTTTGGGACTCATACAGACCCAATCTATGCCCTCCGGAACCTGGATTGTACCGTTGGTTTCGATCGCTATATAACAATGTGCTTCATGAAAAGCCCGTACAAGACGATCATCTAACTGTAGCAAGGGTTCTCCTCCGGTACATACTATGAAAGGTAATACGGCTTCATCCGGCCATAGTGACAGACATTTTTGCACAAGAGCTTGAGCTGAGTACTTACCTCCATGTTGACCATCTGTACCCCAGAAGTCTGTATCACAAAATCGGCATACCGCCGTTGTTCTGTCCTTCTCTATACCCGACCACAGATTGCATCCACTAAAACGGCAAAACACCGCAGGTCTCCCTGTATGGTAGCCCTCTCCCTGAAGGGTATAGTAAATCTCTTTAATGCTATACATAGCGTCTAAATCCGAAAAAAATATCAAATATTCATACAGACCTCAATAAACAACTTCCTCATCACATCTCAACATCTTAAAGGTCTCTAAGTTGTTAAGAGCTCATTGGGCTGTGTAGCATCAAATCATTATGGTTTTGAATCGCAAAAAGTTATTCTCGGTTGATGACCTGAGAAAACAACCCATCAACATGAGCATAAGTCGAAAGCAAATCACCATCCGCAAAATATGACCTCGGCAATACCTCTGCGATGATGCCATTCTTATCTATAACAATCATACGCCCCATACCAAGGTCTCCTTCATAGGCCATCTCACCAAATAGTGTCCCATTGGGAAAATTGGGGAAAACAATTGCTTCATTGCGGATGGCAGATGCGATAACCGAACGCTCTTCCTTGGCAAAAGCAAATACATTCAATCCATCCAAATACTTAATCTGCAATTTATTGAGCTGCTTTAACCAATCAAAAGACAAATGATCTTCAACGCTATAGAAAAACAACACAGTCACTTGCCCCCTATAGTCATGGAGAAAATGCTCTGTACCATCCATATCTTTGGCGAGAAAAGCTTCTGCCGGAAACCCTCTCAAATGTCGAATCATCTCCTGCTGAGGTGGAGTGAATTTGTCCAATTCTACGAGATAATGTCCTTGGCTCACTGATTGAACAATGGACAAACACAAGAACATCAAGGCAATGATATACTTCATATCTATACAAGGGGTTGAGAATCACAGCAATATCTCACAAAAAATCATACATACTAAACACTACTTATGATGATCTCTTGCTGAATTCATAATTACAATAGATATTACATCAAATACCCTTCCAAAAAGTTTCATCTTGACGTTCCCAACTGATCCTCACTCAAAATAAGTGTTACTATTCAGGTAGGCGTCATTTTGGCTAAAAAAACACTTTCCCCGTCATATTTCCGCTATTTTTTCGCCGTAGCGCTGCTATGCCTCAAAAAATAAGCGTCATCTGACGAAAAAATTGCCTTTTTTTATCTCAAAAGCACCCTCCTGAATAGTAGCAAATAAGTCCATGGTAGTACTCGTCAAAAAATCTCGGTACAATTGACCTTCTGATAATTGAGCAAATCCATCCGCTCGACTTCCCTCGCATCATCAATAGACAATTTAACATAAATGCGCGGTCCTTGCGGACATACAAAACAAGCCTCACAAACAATCTCATGGTACTGCATATCAATAGTAATCTGATAGTCGGATATATCTTGTCGGTCAAAAAAATCCATTAAGCCCTGTCGATGAACCTCAGCAGTCTGTGGTATAACAGCATCGGACAACCAAGGATTGTCACCACACTGTCTCATATCAAATGAGATGCATACTGTGTCTTGTTGCGGGTCGCTTGAACATGCCGATACGGCTATGAGCAAGCACATCATCCATTTAATCATAGTCTAATGTATTGGTGTACTTATGAGAAGGTACGACTTCAACCGGAAAGGGTTGGGTCAGCAATACCAATACTATCGGCGATATTGTAGGTATAGTTCTTGCCTCTTCCTTCGATTACCAATTCTGCCAAGAAACCCGTCAGAAATAGCTGCATACCTACAATCGTTGATAGAATACCAAAAAAGAACAGCGGACGATCCTGAATCCCTCCGACCTTGTAGATCATCTTAGAGATCGTCAGATACAACAGACTGAGGGCGCCTATACCCAAAAATATCAATCCCCAAGTGCCAAAAAAATGCATGGGTTGCTTATGAAATTTGCCGACAAAATAAAGCGACAACAAGTCCAAAAACCCACTGATTAATCTTTTAGGTCCAAACTTAGATACGCCATATTCACGTGGTCGATGCACCACTACTTTTTCTGCGATTTTGGTATAACCTTGCCATTTAGCAAGTACGGGCATCCATCGATGCATGTCGCCATACACATCGATATCCTTGGCTGTATCATAGGCATAAGCCTTGAGCCCACAGTTAAAATCATGCAATTGTATCCCACTTACCTTGCGGGCTACATAGTTAAACAATTTGCTCGGTATGGTTTTGGAAAGAGGATCGTGTCGTTCTTTTTTCCATCCCGACACAAGGTCATAACCGTCCTTAACAATGAGATCATACATAGCAGGTATCTCATCCGGGCTGTCTTGAAGATCTGCATCCATTGTGATGATTACATCGCCAGTTGCGATTTCAAACCCTTTGTTTAATGCGGCTGATTTGCCATAATTTCTCCTGAATCGCAGCGCTCTAATCCGATTGGTCTTTTGAATGCTTAGATCTTGAATCACCATCCAAGAGTTGTCAGAACTGCCATCATCAACAAAAATAACTTCATAATCATAGGCATTTTTCGTCATCACCCTTTCGATCCATTCTATCAAAGGCGGCAAGGATTCTTCCTCATTAAAAACAGGAATGACTAGGCTAATGTCCATGATCAGAAATAAATAAGCTAGGGCAAAGCTACACTTTATTCAAGCTCATATTATATTTTTTGACAATTTGATCCCTGTCTGTGCTAAGATTTTTTCATGATGGCACTGATGATTAGATTCAAAATCAAACCTGGGATCAACAATCCGATAAGCCAAGATGTCAACACGGAGGATAAACTCATAGGGTTGCCCATATTGGTCAATTGCTCCTCCGTTTTGGCTACGGCTTCTTCCATCGCTTCTTCGGGTGCGTTGAACATTTCGCCCATCATCTCAGTGGTTTTTCGCACTGTTTCGATGGTGTATTCCTTGCTAAATTCGATCAAGGAAGGATCGATAAAATTGAACAAGATCCACATAAACAATGCGGAGATTAATGTGCCTAAAATATATGCTCCCATTCCGGTTTTCAATCCCTCACCAAAACTCAGATATCCTTCGTTATTGCTTTTTTCTTCCTTCATTGCCATTACGAGAAAGACTATTGTGACGACTCCGCTGATCAAAAGGCCTACGGCGCTTCCCATCAACCAGTCTTTATTGACGACATAAGATAAAATAGCAAACAAAATTTGAGCTGCACCTAGATAGGCGCCCCATTTAATCATCGGATTGTTCATGATAGCTAATCGTTTAGATTGAGTGATAGATTATTATATACTCCAAGGACATAACCTTGTAAAGTTTTGCCAATATAGGGATTGTTTTTTGATTTTGAAAAAAGACTTTCTACAGATACTTTCCATGTACGTGATGGATCGAATAGTGTGAATGAGGCCGTTGATTCTTTGACTATCGAAGCCTTGGGAATATCTAGTACAGCTCTTGGGCCTTGGCTTAGGCAATAAACTATTTTTTCAAGTGATATTTCTTTGGCGAAAGTCAACAGGGAGGAGAAAGTTGTTTCAATACTTGATGCACCGAAAGGTGAAAGGCCGAAGGGTTCATCTTTTTCCTCTATGCTTCGTGGGCTGTGGTTGGAAGTAATCACTTGGACTTTCCCTTTTTCGATAGCACGACACAATTTCTTGCGATCTGATTCGGATCTCAAGGGAGGCAATACCTTATAGTTGATATCAAAGTCTGCAACTGCAGCATCATTGTGTGACAGATTGAAGTATGCCACCGAAGCGGCGACATCACGTCTCGAGCCTATTTTGTAGATTTTGTCTGCTGCCCAACTCAACGAAATGTTTTGAATCAATACGCGGCTGTCGGTATATGCGAGTTGTCTCAACACCGTATTGACCGCTACTTGTTCTTGATGCATCGGGATGCCCTCTACGCCCATTAAGACACTGACATTGCCTTCGTGTACTTGTCCTTCTTCTCCAGGTTTTTTAGAGTTGACGACATAAATCATTCTGGATTCAATGCCTTTAAGATACAGCATTGATCGCTGTACTTGCCCTTCGCTCATTCTGGATCCTTTGCCATCGCTGAAGGCGATTGCTCCTGCATGAGCCAAGTCCATGAGTTCGGCCATTTCTTGTCCTTCCTTGTTCTTAGTCAAGGCGGCAACCGGATAAATATCAACGAGGTGTCCATTATTTTGAGCGAGTAGATAGGCTATCTGTCCTTTGGTATCTGTTGTTGGGTGACTTGTCGGAAATGGAACTACTCCGACGTAGCCACCATGAGCGGCAGCATGTTTCAATGAGTCCAAATCCTCTCTATGTTCCATCCCGGGCTCACCATTGTAACAGCCGATATCAATCCATCCAGGAGAGACGCACAAGTTGGCGCTTTGGATTATATGCATATGTTGGGTGGACTTGATTGAGGCTTTGATATCTACTATTATGCCTTTTTCGATGAGTATATCCCTTCGCTTGAGATGCGATGGTGAGTCAGTATCGTATATGCGACATTTCTTCAGTAAAATGAGTGTCATAGAAGGGTGATGTTTTATGTTTTCCAGTATTTGATCAATAAGGTCTCAATAAGGAGCATGAGCAAGGCAAGAATCAAACTCCACTTCCACAGTGGAACTCCCTGGCGTTGTTCTCGTATGACTTGCGACAGGTCCGCTTTCAAGACATTGGAAATTATCTTGGTCTGCTGGCCCATGCTTCGTTGGATCTCTTCTATATCGGCATATGATACCTCCGACTCCACGCGATCATAGTTGAATGACAAGGTTTGCAAGTCTGTATCGTCGAGGGACAAGGTATAGTGTCCAGCCTCTTTGATTTGATCTCGGACATCTATGTAGGTCTCGCCCATTGCTCCGGATATACCGGGGATAAACTCTTCTTTGCCCTTCATCACATATCCTCCTGTATTGGTTTTGGGCAATCTCGATGTAGGGATAATATCATCAATACCGATGGTATAGTAAAGTGGTTTTCGCACACCGGAGGACAATGCCATTTTGTACAGCATCGGTATCCAGATCTCAGCATTGATAACCAAATCGTTGTATGTTGAGGAGAGGGGTGCCACGCTCAGATATAAATTGCCTTTTTCAACTTGATACTTATTGAGATATCCTTGTCCATCCCGATACGTCAAGAGAGCTTCCCTTGTACTAATGGGTCTATCGGACAATGACCAATTTTTAGTTGTTTGGGGCAGACGAAGATTTTTTCGTTTTGTCTCATACACATTTCGAAAAACAAATTCTTCGGTATTGATTCTACTTACTTCTTTTTTTCCTTCGTACAAAGTGGCCAATTGATCGACATTCAATTTATCCAAAAGTGTATTGTATCCCCTTACATCTGCAAGGATACTTGGAAAGATCAACAAGTTGCCACCATGACGTATGTATCTTTCCAATTCTTGTGTTAGGCCACTACTAATCTCGTTAACATCATCCAACACGATGAGCTCTTGATCGTCAAATGTCTCGTACCGAATAGTATTGACGGAAGTCTGACGGAGATGATAATATCCGATACTTTCAAACGCTCTATCTAGGAATTCATTTATTTGTCCATTGTGGATAGACAATATATCGATCTGTTCTCTGATTTCAAATGAGCCAAAGAGGCGATTGTCAAACTGGACGGGGTAGTCATTGATGACTAGTTCCAATTGATGCCATCCAGTCTCATCTACATGAATGGTAACACTATCGGTGATTGTAGTATTGGGAGGGATTTGTACGGTTCCCAAAGGGCGATCCTGATCTTGATACAAGAGTCTTAATTCTACTTCTTCAAGTTCTTGTCCATAGTTAGTGATAGAAACAGCCAGTCGATTGCTCTGATCTTTCATCGCAATAGGTGCTTCCCAGCTCATATCGCTGATCCCTACATTGTTCTCCTGAACAGCATGTATGGGCAACAAGGTCACATCGATAGAAGAGTCAATGGGGCTGTTGAAGGAAGATATATTGGCTTGAAAATCAGATAAAAAGTAACGTTGGTGTTTAAAGTCCTTGAGGTTACGTCCCAGTCTATCAAATACTCTTGAAACATTTTCGAGATGGGTAACTGTGGGTGAGATTTGCAATGCTTCAACAAATGATACGGCTGTTTTTTGATCTACATATCTCTGATGTTTAGCTTCCAAATCATGAGAAAGTATCAAGTATCGATCTCTCTCTTCATGCGAAAGGAGAATCTCGAGAGCTTTATCCTTGGCGATGGTCAATAGAGGCACTTCGGCCATCTCTGCTTGCATTGAGAAGGAATTGTCCACAAATATTTCAATGGCTCGGGGTGCATTATCCTGAACATTGTTGTTGGTGAGTATAGGTTGAGCAAAAGCAAATATCAAAAATGCCAGTGCCGCCATTCGAGCCAATAGAATGAGTAGATTGCGCAATCTACTTCTCGTGCTGGTTTCTTCTTTGATTTCCTTGAGCAAGTGAACATTGCTAAAGTAAATTTTTTTGAACCTTCTAAAATGAAAAAGATGGATGATCAGCGGAATGGCCATCGCTGTCAGTGCCCACAGAAAATAAGGATATATAAATTGCATCGGCACAAAAATAAACTGTTCTACAATAGTTGTAAGTTTTCACACCAATCAATTCTAGCCGGACTTGTATTGATAACGATATTTGAGGTATTTTCTATGGCAAAAGGGAATATCTATTGGGGCATATTGCGTAGGGCTTCGGGGTTTTTTATATTGATGTTGACACCGCTTACACTCAATAATCCCGCTTTTCTAAAATCAGAAAGAGTTCTTATCAATGTTTCTTTGGCAGTTCCGGCGAGGGATGCCAAATCCTCGCGGCTGATCCTAATGGTCTGACTATCATCTTGCTCCATACACAACAGCAAGGCATTGGCCACTTTGCGTCTTACAGAACTGTAGGCCAGATCTATCAAGAGTTGCTCTGTCTCTTGTACTTGTTGAGCAATCATCTTAATAAAGCGGGCGGCAAAATCACGTTGATTGTATAGCAATGTTGAGAAGTCCTTTTTGGGTATAAGTTTGAGTTCCGCATTTTCAAGTGCCGAGGCATAGTCTGTGTATGATTTTTCTTGGATCAAGGGATAATAGCCAAAAAAGTCTCCCTCTTTGTGAATATGAGTGATGAGATCCTTGCCCAATTCATTGACTTGAAATATTTTCACTTGACCCGAGACGACAAAGTATAACCATCGTGCTGTCTGCCCGGGTTCATAAATGACATCCTTAGCATTGTACTTTCGGACTTCTCGGTGTTTAGACAGGTTAGAGAGTTCTTGCTCAGCACGAGCTTCAGAGAAAAAAGCCCTTACTTCATCAACGGACTTAACGCCACTATCTGAGGATCTCTTATGTTTTTTGAGGCGCATCTCAATGGCATTGAGCAGGTCTATATCGTCAAATGGTTTGGTCAGATAATCATCTGCTCCCAAACCCATGCCTTTTCGAAAATCCTCATGCGCTGTTTTGGCGGTAAGAAAAATAAAAGGAATGTCAAATGTCTTGGCATCACCATTGAGGATTTTCAATACACCAAACCCATCTAATTCCGGCATCATAACATCACACAGTATTAGATCAGGGAGATGCTCTTTGGTCTGGTTGACACCATCAAAGCCATTGGAAGCACTTATTACTTCATAATTTGCCAACTCTAGGATTTCACAAAGATTTTCTCTGACCTCTAGGTTGTCTTCGATGACCAGTATTTTACTCATAGCATATACCTTAAGATAAATCAGCCTTGTTTGGAAGAGAAATCGTAAACTGTGAGCCCACTCCCGGATTACTTACAAAGGAAATTTTTCCACCCACCAAGGTAAGGTATTGTCTAACAATATGAAGCCCTAAACCCGTCCCTTGAATATTTTCGACGTTATTGGCTCTAAAAAACCTCGAAAACATATGCTTTTGATCCTCTTTAGGAATCCCTATCCCTTGATCTATGACATCTATGGTGATTTCTTGAGGCAAAAAAGTCACACTGCACCGAACCTCAGAACCCTCCGGAGAATACTTGATGGCATTGGAAAGTACATTGAACAACACATTGAGCAGGACTCTACGGTCTGTAACGATCCTATACATTTCTCCCGAGTGTTGGATGACAATCTGCTGGCCGCTTTTCAATAACCCTTCTAGGTCATCACTTGCCGCTTGACACAGATGCAGTACATCTATGAGTTCATTTTTTACTTCTATTCTACCTTCATCCAACTTGCTGAGTGACAAGAAATCATTGAGAATGCCGGTCAGGTTGTCAACGGCGGATTTGATCCTATCGACATGTTTCATTCTTTTGTCGTGTTGCTCAACGGTGGTATATCGTGAGATCAGAGAGGCGGAAGACAAAATCGTACTCAAAGGGGTTCTAAACTCATGGGAGGCCATAGATACAAATCTAGATTTCAGTTCGTGAAGTTCTCGTTCATTCTCCAAGGCAATTTTGAGTTTAGCCTTACTTTCTTTCAAGGCTCGGTTTGTTGACAGCAATTTGTTGACCGTTGCTTCCAGCTCTAAGGTTCTTTTCTCTACCTCCTGTTCCAATCTGGAATTGGACGATTCAAGAGCTCTGCGGGCTGCGTTGACTTCACTTAGGTCATGGATTATGCCTGTAAAGATAGATCTGTTTTCCAGTTCGACATGACTCACAGCGAGTCTCAAAGGGAATATTTCACCATTTTTTCTTTGACCATATACTTCTCTCCCGATACCGACAATATGAGGTATCCTAGTACGGTGATACCGCTCGATATATTGATCATGATTGGAACGATCCGGTTCAGGCATGAGCATGTTAATATTGCGCCCTATGACTTCAGATTCGTTATATCCAAACAAGATACAAGCAGCAATGTTAATAGATTCGACAAGTCCATTGGCATCGATTGTGATAATACCATCAATAGCCGTGCTGATGATAGCTTGTAGCATCTTGGTTACATCATTTGTGGATTGATTCATTCGTTTTATTGTCTGTTTAATCGCCAATATTGATGAGTATCATGCAGTATTATGATTCTTGTCAACATTCTATGATCCCAGTAGCATCATATTTGACCACAAGATAAACACGAGTTTTATGAATCTACTTGCACCTGTATCCACAATTATGGCCAGAGAGTTAATTTCATTGGATCCTGAAGATACTCTTAAAAAGGCAGAAGAAATATTTGAGAATAATAAAATTCATCACATCCCAATTGTTAAAGAGGGATTGCTTGCGGGGATGTTATCCAAATCTGATTTTTTGCATTTTAAGCAAGGGTTTCACAAAGTCAATACGGAGGAAAAATGGGAGTTGTTTAGACTGAAATCCCATCAAGTAAAGGAGATTATGACTTCAAGACTTGCCAAGTTAGAGCCTTCAGACCGAATCAACGTCGCCATTGAGGTATTTAAAGAGAACTTGTTTCATGCCCTTCCTGTTGTTGAACACGGAAAAATAGTAGGTCTTGTGACCACCTATGACATTATAAAACATCTCGCTGAAGATAGAGAAACGATCAAAAAGTATAATAATGCCCAATAATGTCTGTAGTTGTCAAAATATATGGAAAGGAGACCTCCTTGTTTCAATTTGTTAAATACGTCTTTACAGCGTATAGAGAGAAGTATCCCATTGCATTTGATATTGTCGAAGTCAATGACTTAGATCGTATTATTGCCGATGGTATTGAGGTTATACCTTCTATTTCTATCAATGAATCTGTAATCGCTTATCAAGGAGATATCTCAATGGAGGCCTTTGCTAAGCAGGCCATTCGGTTGCTTCTAAAAGAGACAGACTATAGTGGATTGCTCAAGATACTGTCACCTACGGACTTTTCGGATCCTTCTATCAATGCTATAAACTATGCCAAATCTCTAGGTGTCGAATTAGATGCCTTGGTAAGGATCATCCATGTAGATCAAGCTACACCAATCGTTGCCGATAGCGTCATGGCAATAGAGTATTATCATGAAAACCAAAAGCGTGAACACCTCGATATTGTTGCAGCTCCTCTATCGGATACTATCGGAGATGATATTCTTACAATTCCGATCGAATCAGAGTATGTTCAGGGCATCACAACAGATGTTCTGCTTGAAAAATCCATGAATTTTGATCTGATCGTCATGGGTACAACAGGAACCAATAATTTAGTCACCAAGTGGCTCGGTTCGATATCGCGTACTATGCTAAAAAAAGCCAATTGTCCCGTACTTGTTGTGCCTCCCAATGCTGTCTATAAAAAAGTCAAAAATATTGTCTTTGGCTATAGCCCGTCACCACTAGATAGCAAAAATATCGAATCTGTCTTTCGTTGGGCCAATTTGCTCAATGCTCGTATCCATGTAGTCCACGTAGCTAAGCGACATACAAATCTCAAATCTACGGATGAAATATCGCAATACATTGGTCATCAGTATCCGGGTCAAAAGGTTTCTTATCGTACCATTCAGGCCAAATCTACAGATGAAGGCCTACTTCATATCGCCCATGAAGTAGGTGCTGAACTTCTCATCCTTGCCAAAAAAGAAAAATCACTCTGGCAATACCTCCGACAGGGAAGCCAAACAGAGCAAATGTTGCCCATAATGGATATTCCGATGCTTGTATTGCACAATACCCTTAAGAAATGTACTTGCGGAGGAGAATGCAAGAAAAAAGGAGATTCCAAATGTGATCATTAACTCAAATACCTCTTAGTTAATGACAAAGAATCGGGTTTTTTATAGCAGACAAAAAATCCAGTTCCATGGGCATGTCCACAACCCATCCACGATAGATCAAAAATATGCCCAACACTAAATGCAGGAGAGGAAAGATTTTTTTATACTGTCCTTGTGGACGCCATTTTATCATAGATACACCAAAATGGATACTGAGCATCATCGGCAATGTCCCTAGGCCAAAGGCCACCATAAAAGCCATTCCTGTCAATGCACTTCCTGTCGTCAATGATCCCATCAACGCCAAGTAAACCAATCCGCACGGCAATATGGCATTCAATATACCCAAGACAAAAGGATGACGCTGTGCCAAAGAAGAGAATGTCCGTGTCAAGTGCTGCTGAAACTTCCTAAATACCCGCTGATACTTCTTGGATTTAAATATCAGGGTTTCAAGATCTATCGTGAACAAAAACAATACAACCAGAAAGATGCCACTTGTAATGGTAATGGTTTTCTGAAATCCACTTATCGCCAATACCTTGCCCAACAAACCAAACATTATACCCATAAAACCATAGGTCAATACGCGACTAAAATGATACAATAAACCATGAATCCATCTGTTGACAATACCCGATCTAATATTGCTTGCCACTCCCAACACCAAGGGTCCACACATACCCAAGCAATGCAAGCTACCGGCAAACCCCAACCCAAAAGCCAAAGCAATCATGGTCTCTCAATATAAAGCGGAATCTCTAAATAATACTTATTCTTGATCGTATCTACCCAATGTACTTTCATCACCCAATTGCCCATCGCCAATTGATTGGCGTCGATATTGAAGTCTCCTGAGTCGTCTCCATTTTTTAGATCAAATGACCGATCCATCGCTTTGTCAGAGGGTCTGTACAACACTCCGTAAACATCACGGACAACCTGATCTCCAAAGTCAATGGTAATCCGATTGCTTAAGGCACTAAACTCGATCATAGGTCGATGCCCCTCAAGGAGTCCATTGGAATATGCATCGTAACGATCTTGATAGGCAAGGTCGAGCGCATAATAATCGTCAATGACCAAACTATGATCCACCGTTCGGGACACTAGCACAGTACCAATCAAATAACCGATATAAAGAACAAAAAAGATCACAAGCCCATATCCCCAATGAAATTTTTTCATAGTCTTTTACCTTACAGGACCTAAAAAGGTCGTTGAAAAATTGTCTAAGACCTTATCACCAACTCTCGCGGTCAATTTGATTTTGGTCTTCCGTCCTTTCAATACTGTTGCAGGTATTTTAATAAATAGCGCTCCTTCGGTGTTTTCATTGCTTTCAGCACGAGGTTTTTGACCCACAAATTCTACAACTGCTTCATCTATATTTTCTATTCTAAAATCGATGTCATACTCACTATCGGCTTTGTTGATGAGCTGATAATTATAAAGATTACTGATCACCCCGGGCTCCAATTCTTGATATAACATTCCCGGTGTACGAAGCAATAACACCTCTACCTCGGAACGACCTATAAATAAAAACGCTTCAAGAATCATCAGAACAACAAGTATGGCACTATAGCCAAGAGATCGAGGAGTGATCAGTGCATTTATATTTTCGGTGATACCTACAAGACTATCGATTCTAATAAGTCCTTTAGGGCGCTTGATTTTTTCCATCACTTCATCACAGGCGTCCATACATGCAGTACAATTAACGCACTCAAGTTGAATCCCATCGCGGATATCTA
The DNA here is from genome assembly GCA_024276375.1 of Bacteroidota bacterium. Taxonomy (GTDB): domain Bacteria; phylum Bacteroidota; class Bacteroidia; order Chitinophagales; family Saprospiraceae; genus JAJRXG01. The sequence continues at coordinate 19,146 of JAJRXG010000350.1, forward strand.
TACCCGTAGGACATACTTGAACACAGAGACCACAATCGATACAATCACCCTTGCTTGATTGCTCTGTACCTCTCTTGATTCTAGCTCGGGGCTCTCCCCGGACAAAGTCATACTGTACGGCTAGACTATTCTTATCCAATAACACGCCTTGCAATCTCCCATAAGGACAAATAGTAGTACAAACTTGCTCTCGTAATATGGAAAAAACAAAATAAAATGAAAATGAAAAAACCAACATCGCAACAAATCCCGAAGTATGTTGGCTGATTGGATCTGTGATAATATTTAACACTTTATCCATCCCAATAAAATAAGCGAGAAATGTATTGGCAATGAGAACTGCTATACCAAAAAAAATAGCCTCTTTACTGATCTTCTTAATGATTTTGCCAGTATCCCAAGGAGCTTTTCTCAACCTGCGTTGCGCCTTGGAGTCACCTTCAATCCAATATTCGATACGACGATACACCATCTCCATAAATATAGTCTGAGGGCAGATCCATCCACAAAAAACACGTCCAAAAACAACCGTAAAAAGAGCGATGAAAACAATCCCAATAAGCATCGCCACGACAAAAATATGGAAATCCTGAGGTGTAAAAAACACGCCAAAAATCCTAAACTTGCCGTCCATAAAGTTGAACAGAAACATAGGTTCACCATTGTGCTTCAACCATGGCAACCCAAACAATACTATGAGTAATAAATAGGAAACAATCTTGCGGTAATTGTAGAACTTTCCCTTTGGTTTTTTGGGAAAAATCCAAATTCGCTTTCCGGACTTATCTACAGTTGCGAGAGAATCTCTATATGCCTCTGTATCTTTAAAGTCGTCCTCATTAGTAGCATTGTCAATCACATGTATAGCTTTAACTAAGCAATGAAATAGGACGATAGAGACCTATTCGGGTATATACAGTTCTCCTTCTTTTGCCTTGGGATTGGGGGGTGAAGTACCTTGAAGGGTTAAAATATAACTTGCCACTTGTTGCATTGTTTCGGGCTTCAACTGAGATTTCCAAGATATCATACCTTTCTCCGGAACACCGTATTTTATAGTTTCAAAAACATTCTTGATTCCTCCTCCTTTCAACCAATAATCATCTGTAAGATTGGGACCTACCAATCCCTGACCTTCGACGCCATGACAGGCTGCACAATTTCTCTTAAAAACAGCCGCACCTGCGGACAAATCCTCCGGATCTGTCAATGCTACGACATTGTTTTCGTTTATGGCATTGGCCATTTTATCGAGATAAGCATTCTTGATCTCATCCCCCGCTTTCATTTCAGCTATGTATTCATTTTCAGAACTCCATCCACTACCAGACCAATGATACTGATACATATAAATCACGGCAAAAATCATAGAACCATACATCAACCCCAACCACCAAGGTGGCAATTTGTTGTCCAATTCTCTGATACCATCAAAATCATGGCCCAAGTCTATACTCTTTTCGGCAGAAACAGGCACAAGATCCCATGCCCAATCATTGATACGCTTCCACAAGGGCACCTCCTCGTCCATCACAGATGTGCTTTTGGCAACAATCCCTTTTTCTTCCAAGAGTTGCCTACTTTGGGCTTCCAGCATTTTTCTAATGATATCAGAAATCACCCATATGGCAAAAAGAAAAACCAAGAGGCCAATGACCAAAATAATGTTTTCAACGATCCATGATCCTGCTGATTTGCTATGCCCGAGGGAAGCCTCTTGTCCCTGTCCGATTGTTACTAACAGCAATAGACTCAACAATGCAGTCCCTTTTCTTTTTAATTTAGTGGAATTCATAAGTCCTGATTTTCAATTTTGATCTTCTTCCAATGGCAATGAAGCCATGTGGTTGATATGATCATTATTCTTTCTAAATACCAATATAATACTGGTCACAAAAACAAATAGGAAAGTCATCAAGGCAAACAATGCCATCCAGTTTATTCCCCCCGCAACATCTAATATATATTTATACATTTCTATTAACTTTTCAAATAATCAAAATACTTATTTGGGTCTGGCATCAACACCTAGACGTTGCAGATATGCGATTAATGCAACGATTTCCTTTTGCGCTAAGTTCTCCTGATCGATACCATCAGCAGCCAAATTCTCTACAATCACTTGTGCTTGAGCTGACAAGTCATCAAGAGCAATATCAGCGTAGCCATGTTCATATGGCACTCCTAGGGTCTGCATAACCCTGATTTTGGCAGCCGTATATTTTGTATCCAAATCATCCTTCGCGAGCCAATCATATGCCGGCATTATAGAGCCCGGAGACATGGAGGTTGGATCAATCATGTGATTGTAATGCCAACTATCAGGATACTTGCCTCCCAATCGATGCAAATCCGGACCTGTTCGTTTAGATCCCCAGAGATGAGGGAAGTCATTGACAAATTCTCCTGACTTACTAAAATCTCCATACCGTTCGGTTTCCGATCGAAAAGGTCTAATCATCTGCGAATGACAGTTATTGCAACCTTCGCGAATGTATATATCTCTGCCCTCCAATTCTAGCGGAGTATATGGTTGTACCGATGCGATCTTGGGCACATTCTTGTCGATAAATACCATCGGCAGGATTTCTATGATACCTCCTATCAGTACTAAAACAGTTGCTAACAATAACATCTGTATTGGTTTTCTTTCGATCCACTTATGCCAATATTCTCCTTTTTCCTTTATATGTTTCTCTCTTGGAGGATAAGCAACTTCTTTGTCCTCCACTCTATGTCCCTTGGCTGTCATATAGAGATTGTAAATCATCAAGATGGCTCCCAAGAGGTAAATTGTTCCTCCTATACCACGTATGGCATACATCGGTATAATCTGTGTGACGGTCTCTAAAAAGTTGCCATACTTCAAAAAACCTTCAGGAGTAAATGCCTTCCACATCATACTCTGTGTCCATCCCGCCCAGTACATCGGTACTACATAGAATACTGTACCCAATGTCGCAATCCAAAAATGAGCGTTGGCCAACTTCACAGAATGTAGTTTCGTACTATACAGTCTCGGAATCAACCAATACAACATACCAAAGGTCAACATCCCATTCCACCCCAATGTACCTACGTGCACGTGGGCCACAGTCCAGTCTGTATAGTGACTGATCGCATTGATGCTCTTGATAGCAAGAAGAGGACCCTCAAGGGTGGACATACCATATGCCGATACTGCTACAACAAAAAACTTTAGGATCGGATCTGTACGTACCCTATCCCATGCACCTCTCAAAGTCAATAGGCCGTTGAGCATCCCTCCCCAAGAGGGTGCGATCAACATCAATGAAAAAACCGTACCCAAGCTTTGTGCCCAATCCGGCAACGAAGTATAAAGCAAGTGGTGAGGTCCTGCCCAAATGTAAATAAAGATCAACCCCCAAAAATGAATTATCGATAGTTTGTACGAATACACAGGTCTCTTGGCCGCCTTCGGCAAAAAGTAATACATCAGCCCCAAATACGGTGTGGTCAGAAAGAAAGCCACTGCATTATGTCCATACCACCACTGCACCAAAGCATCTTGAACTCCGGCAAATACCGGAATGCTGTCCATGATGGAGACAGGAATCTCCAAACTCCTGACGACATGCAATACTGTCACCGTAACACAAGTCGCTATATAAAACCAAATAGCAACATATAAATGCTGCTCCCTTCTTTTTATCAATGTACCAAACATATTGACTCCAAAAGCAATCCATACGAGTGCAATAGCGATATCAATAGGCCACTCTAATTCTGCATATTCATGAGATGATGTTAAACCCAAAGGCAAGGAGATCGCTGCTGCTACAATAATCGCCTGCCATCCCCAAAAATTAAAACTAGATAGAAAATTGCTCCACATCCGTGCCTTGAGCAATCGCTGGAGAGAATAATAAGTGCCTGCAAAAATTCCGTTTCCTACAAATGCAAAAATCGCCGCATTGGTATGCAACGGCCGCAATCGACCAAATGTTAATTCCGGAAGCACATTGAGCGATGGAAAAACCAATTCAAAGGCTACATATACTCCTACAAGCATGGCTACCACTCCCCAAACGGCAGTTGCAATGGCAAAATTTCTTACGATTTTATCATCGTACTTAAAGATATCTTTCTGATTCATAGTAACTAAGTGGATATATGACTTTCTGAGGTCGTATGATCATTGACCACCTCATCATCAAATAGCATTCTCACCGATGGTGTATAATCATCTTCATATTGACCAGTTCCCACAGCCCAGAAAAAAGCCACCAAAAAACCGCCGGCAATAAAAAGGCTTACCAAAATCAACAAAAGGATAATTTTCATAGCAAAAACACGAATTCCACGACAAGGTATAAAGGCATTTTCAATTGAAAGGTGACTAAAGTCAAGTATAGAACTGATCTAAATCAATTGTCAAATAAATAGTTGGGGTTATTGAACCCAAAATCATGCTCTATCTCCCGATTTTACAGAATAAAATTTATACAATAATGTGGTTGACAACAGCCCATACAAAATCACGGATATGCTACTCGCAGGCATCAATATCGCCGCAACAATCGGTGATAGCTTACCTTGAACCGCAAACCACAAACCAATCACATTGTAAAATGCCGCAAAGGCAAAAGCTCCATACAACACCCATCGAGCTCTGTTGACAAATCCAAACAATCTATCAAACTCCGCAAATGAGTTAATACTCAAAATAATATCACATGCTGGCGAAAAAAATTGGTCGTCCTGAGCTATCACAACTCCTACGTCACTTTGCTTCAACGCCCCGGCATCATTCAACCCATCACCTACCATCATTACAATAGCTCCTTGCTCCCGGAGAGATTGGATATAGTTGAGCTTGTCTTGTGGTGATTGATTGAAAAGCAATTCAGAATCAGAAGGAAACAATGCCTCCATTTGCTCCAGCTCATGTGCATTGTCTCCAGAGAGGAGATCCACCCTTAGGTTCCGATCGGCCAATTTGCCAAGGATAGAGCTCATATTGGGACGGATGGGATTGTCAAAATGGTATCGCCCCAAAACACGTCCATCGATCTCTATCAATACGGTTGTTTGATCGATCTCCGTATCTGTGTCCAAAATAAACGAAGACGAACCCAAGCGCACTTCCCGTCCTGCTATCATACCACCGGTACCCCGTCCCACTTCCTCCTTAAAATTATCAATCCGCAATAGAGGTGTCTCATGAAAATTATCCACTATCGCTCGGCTCAAGGGATGATATGACTGTGATGCCAAGGTAAAGATGATCGATTTATCTTCTTCACTTAATGGTGTTCCTTCATATTGCACATCTGACGAACGCGTATCCGTTATCGTCCCCGTTTTATCAAAAACTACTCGATCGACCTCTGTCAATCGCTCTATTACTGCCGTATTTTTACAATATATCCCATCGTGAGACAACAGTCGGATGACATTGCCATAAATAAATGGTATCGCCAATGCCAATACGCAAGGACATGCGACAATCAACACAGCTGTAAAACTCTGAAAAGCAATATCTCTATCTATACTCCACCAATATATCAATGTCCCTAGGCTCACCAGTAAAATAAAAAGTGTAAAGTACTTACCGATCTGATTGATGAACACAGAGGTATGTGTCGCTGAAGGATCGCCAAATATCTCCTCCTGCCATAATTGTGTGAGATACCCTCGATCTGCTTCCTTGGTGACACGCAACTGTATTGCCCCTCCACACTGCTTCCCTCCAGCATATACCTCTTGATCGGTAGAGAGGGTCACAGGTCTAGATTCTCCCGTCACAAAACTATAATCTACATACCCTACACCATCTTCTATATAGCCATCGCAAGGGATCACTCCCTGATGCTTAATCCTTATGACATCTCCTTGTTGCACTTTGTCCACGGCTGTCGATGTCCAACTATCTCCCTCTAACTTAGCAACCGCGATCGGGAAGAAAGAACGATAATCATGATCAAAGGATATATGCTGAAAAGTATATTGCTGAAACCATCTCCCCACCAATAAGAAAAAAATAAAGCCTCCCAAACTATCCAGATATCCATCTCCTGTATGCGATAAAATCTCATATATACTCCTCAAAAACAAGGTTAGCATCCCTATTGCTATCGGAATGTCTATACCTATGACCCGGGCGTATAGACTCTTATACGCAGATATCAGATAATCTCTGCCACTATAGAACAGTAAGGGAATAGACAAGAATATATTGATATAACTCAGTATCCGCACCCAATCTGCACGAACTACCCCCAGATACTCTGGAAAACTCAGCAACATTATATTGCCAAAACAAAATCCCGCAACACCGATCTGATAAATCAACTTCTTGTCCGTTAACCGCTCAGAGGCGTCCTTGGATTGTACAAGACTCTTGAGATTCAATCGGGGGCCATACCCTATGCGATCTAAAAGCTCCACGATTGATCTTAGATTGATCTGACTTTCGTCAAATACAATGCTTGCTTTCTTTTTTAGAAAATTGACACGGCATGAACGAATACCGGGATTTAATCGATCGATATGCTCCAACAACCAGATACACGCAGAACAATGGATCTGAGGTATATCTAAACTTATTTTGACAATGCCCTCATTCCGAAAACTACTAAAATGGTGTAACACCATAGGATCATCCAAAAAACCAAAATCCTCCTCCGATACAGACTTGCTTCTGTTGATCCCCACCATATCTTCAACGCTATAATACGCGTCTAACCCATGGGCAGACAATAGAAGATATACCATCCGACATCCTTCACAACAAAAACGCAAGTCCCCTTCCGTTGGATCTCCTTCTCTACACGGTTCTCCACAGTGATAACAGGAGACCTTAGTATCTGTATCTATGGATTGCTTCATAATCGATTCTCCTGTTGTCACAAACATAGTTGACTTCTAACTATAGGAGGAAGTACAAGAGACCTATTATCATAACTAAAGTGAAAAACCCTTGTGGCGCCACTGTTGTTACACAAGAACAGAAAACGGGATTTTTTAAACTCATCTGTTCATATAATTTCTTTAAACAAATATGAACCTTCTCATCTGCCTGATAAAATGACTAATATCATAGATCCTTATGACATAGGTCAAGATAATCAATCACAATACTATATGATCTTTGGGATCAATGGATACACACAACGCCCTATGGCACAAATACAACGTTCCGGTACCGCGATATACGAGCTATCCCGCTGTACCTAACTGGAGTCAATCGATCCCTTCAGATGCTGAATGGATGCAATCAGTAAATAATAGTTTGAAAAAAGATCGACATCTGAGTATATATATTCACTTGCCCTTCTGCGAACAACTATGTACTTACTGCGCTTGCAACAAACGTATCACCAAAAATCATAAAGTAGAATCCCCCTACATAAATACGCTCCTCCAAGAGTGGCAATTCTATATTTCTAATCTCAAAGAAAAACCCATCCTGCAAGAATTGCATTTGGGAGGAGGGACTCCCACTTTTTTTAATCCGGAAGAACTGGAGCGACTGATCGGGACAATCATATCTTCTGTTGAGGTTGCTGATACAGCGGCTTTTGCATTTGAAGCACATCCAGATTCTACCAGTGAAGAACACTTGAAGACCTTGTACCAATTGGGCTTCAAGCGCATCAGTATCGGTGTCCAAGATATTTCAACGCGTATCCTTGAAGCTATCAATAGAAAGCAGACAATAGATCAAGTTCTCCAAGTCACTAACAAAGCAAGAGAGATCGGATATCAATCGATCAATTATGATATCATCTATGGGCTACCGTTTCAAGATGAAGACAATATCCGACAGACGATGAAGCTAATCGAAAAAATGATGCCCGATCGACTGGCCTTTTATGCTTATGCGCATGTCCCTTGGAAAAGCAAAGGGCAACGTGCATTTACCAAGCACGATATCGCCCACGGACTTGAAAAACATAATCTGAAACTACTCGGTGAGAGGTTGCTCCGACAAATGGGATACTATGCCATCGCCATGGATCACTATGCGCTGGCAACTGATTCCTTGTTTCATTCCTACGCTTCGGGTCAACTGCATCGCAATTTTATGGGATTTACAGATAGCAAGACCAACTGTCTGATCGGATTGGGCAATTCCGCTATCTCCGATAGCGGTACCATGTATATCCAAAATGAGAAAGGCGTAGAAACATATGAAGAAAAAATCCAACAGGGAGGTCTCGCCATCATAAAAGGACATACATTGTCTGAATCTGAAAAGAGAGTTAGAGAACATATCCTCAACCTCATCTGCAACGACCAAACCAAATCTAATGGAGATCAACTAGATCAGGCCATCCTTATCCCAGCGATACAGCGGTTGTCAGAACTCATCCATGATGGCCTCGTTATCGTACATCACAATCAGATCAAGATCACCGATCCGGGCAAGCCATTTGTTCGTAATATCTGTGCCAAGTTAGATCCATACCTCGATCAACCTACAACCAAGAATCGGTATAGCATGTCGATATAATAACACTTAGATTCAACAAAATAAGAGGGTGATATTTGAATATTACAAATAAGGGATGTAATCTCCCTCACCCTAGATTATCAAACACCTTATTCATTATCCGAATAAGATGATCATAATCTTCGTCCGACAGACCCTCCCATCCCTTATGCCTAGATTCTAACACCGCAGGAGTCGCTCGCTTCAACACCTCTCTGCCCTCATCCGTGATATAAATCATAAACTTTCTTCTATCTCCTTTATGAATCCTTCTCAACGTCAATCCTTTCTTGCACAAGAGATCGACAATCCTTGAGATAGTAGGAGCATCCTTATAAGTACCTTCTCCTAATTCCACTTGCGAATGTCCGTTGTTTTGACTGATTCTATCAAGCAGGAGCCACTGTTCGGGAGTGAGATCCACCTTCAATTTTCTGAATTTACGGTTGATATCTGCTTTGATCAACTTAGCCGTTCGATCGACAAAATAACCATAAGCTCTATCTTCATTATACTGTTTTGACATACCTTCTAAACATCATTGGTGGGTCAAAAATACGCAATTATAGATGTCTTATTGGCTCATCTTTAAGATTGTACTGTCCTCAATAATGGACATACCAAAAAGAGGCAGCGGGACGTATGTCCCAACTGCCTCTTTACAAATATCTTTATCGGTTGTATGTGATTATCTCGTCACTGCGATTCGCTCCGTCAGTAGAATCTCTGACTCCGTTACTACTTGGAGCATATACGTACCGGATGACAATTCACTTGTTGTGAGTGTTGCATCCACCTGTCCCGCACTCAACTGCTCCTGCAAAACACTTCGTCCATTCAAGTCTATTATTATTATTTGAGCATCCTTGGACAACTGGCGATCAAGAGTTACTCTGACAAAATCTGTCGTTGGATTGGGGCCTACTTTGTATGTAGCTCCTTGTGTTACTTCCAATAACTCTTCATGATTCATCGATAGATCTCCATAAAAATTGATGTCCATACTTACCTCTTCAGTCTGAGATTTCCACTCTCCCAGCTGCACAAAAGCAGTAGCATATCTATCTGTCACTCCATCTCTTCCCCATACGATATCATATGTATCTGATACATTGAGCACATCAAATACTAATGTTGCTATCGTCGTCCATCCATTGTGTCTGTTGAGCTTAATACCTCCGTCCTTATTGTTAACTAAGGCGATAGAAAAGTTTGCAAATCCCAATTCATCATCAAAATCCAATTGATTCACTTGTCCTGCTTCGATGCCCTTATGAGAAGCTTCAAAAACGAGAGAACTATAAGATTGATTTAATCTGCTACTTGATTCAGATTCCATAAGATCAAGAGCAAAACTATTGTAGTAAAATCGATAATTCTGGCTACCTAAGGTAATATCTCCGGCCTCATCATATCTTACTTGGACATTGACATATACTTTAGATTGCGTGTCATCATATCTTGATACATTCAATCTCAAATCGATTTCTGCTCCATTTGCTAAGATCGTTCCGCTTATACAAAGAGCTGCCAGGACGAATGCCATGGCATTCAGTTTTCTTACTAAATTACACATTAGGTTGTTGTTTTTTTCGGGTAGTTCTAAGACGAGCGATTCACGGACTACCACATTTTAGCCAACATAAAAAACATGGAAAATGAAGTGTAATGACGGCTATCTTACATATTGTATTATTTGGTATTATATAAACAATTGAAAGTGAATACTGAGACGCGCAGGGCTAGATTAAAATTTTTTTATGATTTTCCTTATAGCCTTACTACGAAGTGTCTCTTAGAATTGAACATGGCTCTCTTCTTCTTAGGAAAACCTCTCTTATCGGGCGTTCCGGCCTTGTGTTCTATCCTATTGGGGAAGGGATAAGGTCACTCATATCTTCATAACATCTCGGGTATTGCCTCTGCTATCTGTAGTCAAACCCTCCTGTTCTTCTCCTCCATGTCTTGCAACTCTTGAGACGTGGCCACCTCACTGAGCGACAATATAAAATACCTGAATCTCTTCATTTCCGTCTTCATCCACAACAGTGACTCTATGCTCTCCAATAGAAGGTTGAATAGCCATCGTATGCCATTCTTTTGTTTTGCCAAGATACTTCTCGTCAAGATACCAAAAGATTTTCTTCTGGGGATCTTGATGTACAACTTCGACGACTAACTTTTGGCGATGACCATTGAGATCCACCGGCAACAATATTTGGTCTCCATATCCCGGATAAACAAATGACAGAACCTCGCGGCTCAGGGACTCATTGGTACAAGAAGGGTGCAAAGGAGGTATGCCCCGATAAGAAGGGTGATTGCTCCGATAGTAACTAGCGGCAATCGGATCCATCTCAAAAAAAACCTCCCAATGTCCCTCAATCGATTCGCTGCACCACTCATTGAGGCTATATTGTCCATCTGCTTGTACATACTGAGGTTTATGAAACGTACAGATCGAAGCCCTCTGTACACTGGAAGCTAGAGACAATGTGTCCCATCGTGGGCAATTGACTCCAGCCAAGAATCCCGTTTCGGAACACAATGACATCCACTGCATATCGATATATGGAGGATCAAACCACTGACCCGACAACTCAAGATGATTGACAATCCTAAAGAGCAACTTGCCCGCAGTTGTTGAACCAACAATACCTTCACGTCCCTCACCATCCGCATTGCCCACCCATGCTGCGATGACCACTTCAGGTGTTACACCAACCGCCCAAGCATCTCGATGACCATAACTCGTGCCAGTCTTCCAAGCAATCGGAATGGAAGAATCAAATCTCTTCCAATTTCCTTCTTCATCAGGACGATGTAGATCCAAAAGCGCCTCCAATGTGTGAAACGCAGCTCCTGCATTGAAAACCCCTCCTTCTTCATGAGATACGGATAGTGCCAAATTTCGATAAGCATATGCCAACTCCAACAGCGTCACTTCTCCACCACCCAATATTAAAGACAACCCATAATAATCAGGAGACCTCCCAAGTGTCGTTATATTCAGTTGCTTTAATCGCGTTAAGAACTTAGCGATCCCATATTGTTGCAGCATGAGCACGGCCGGTACATTGAGAGATCGTTGCAACGCCCTATCGGCCGCAATCATACCCGAAAATCGCTTGTGATAATTAGAGGGGCTAAACCCATCTATATATACAGGAACATCCCGTACCAACTCATACGGTGTAATCAATCCTTAATCAATCATGGACGCATACAAGAAGGGTTTGAGAATAGAACCCGAACTACGATACGACTGTATCATATCGACATGAGGTTCATGCGCTGTCTCGGGTATATTGCCTGCATAAGCTATCGGCTGACCACTTTTAGTATCCAGTATAACTACTCCTGCATTATATATCTCATTCCACTCCACACCTTTCCAAGATCTCGCAAAGCAACATTGACATTTTTTTGGGTATTGCTTATTATGGAAGTTTGCTTCTTTAATTTTTTTTTCTTGCAATACTCAAGATAATGTGGGGCTTCTGACGGAAGTGCATGTATCCGATCTGGAAGTTTTTCTAAAACAGCCGACTCAAAATCCAATGAATCAATAATCTGGTCTGCTAACAATCTTCTTAAAAGATCATTGCGCTTCTTCAACAAAGCATCTCGATTTCTATTGATATGGATCAAACTTGGTGCATTGGGCAATACCGCCAAAGTTGCACACTCTGCCCAAGTGAGATTTTCTGGAGATTTGCCATAGTATCGCCAACTTGCCGCTGTCAATCCTACTACATTGCCACCAAATGGTGCCAAGGACACATACCAGCGCAATATGGTTTCTTTATCATACCACAGACTCAATCTCCATGCAAGCCAAGCTTCGTATATCTTATTCTTCAAAGTCCGTGGAGGATGATGCCTCGACAAGCGAGCAAGTTGCATCGGTATCGTACTCGCTCCACTGACTACTTCTCCGGATCGCATATTGAGTCGTATAGCCCTCAATATTGCGAGAAGGTCTATTCCCACATGGCAATAGTAACGTCGATCCTCAAATGCAACAATAGAATATCCAAATCGCAATGGAACTTCATCAGCGATGGGCATACGCCATTGACCGTCATCAGCTATCTGAGCAGACAGCAAAACTCCATTTCGGTCCTCAACAATGGCACTATATGGCTGATCCAAAAATACCACATCAGGAGGCCAACATAAGAAGAATCCAATCAAGACAATAGATCCTATGGCCAAATACTGCTTCACAATACGCTAACGCACATAAAAGGGTGATGGTACTTTTCAATCTCATTCCAATGGTTGACAATATGCTATGAGCTTTGCGTTAACACGATAGACGTACTTTTAAAATGTTATATGCTCGGCTCGATTATAATACAAGAAAACAACCACTACAGTACAACAAAAAAAAGACCCGCAAACAGCGAGCCTTTCTCTTTTGGGTAATAATTTTTTTACACCCTCTGTCCGCCTCCATCTTTATGTCATGCATTCCATTAGGTACTATAAAGACAGATCCATCGATGAGATCCCCTACTGAGACCCTGCGGTAAAAGATATATTGGCAATAATAGGTAGATTATCTTATCCGGATAACTTGCCCCATAAAGTCGATCCTATCTCCAACCTTTAGCTTACATCGGACACGTAACTCCACGTCTTTGTTGACAATTATTGATCCTTTGCGGATGAGGGTTTTGGCCTCTCCGCCGGACTGCACAAAGCCTAAGGTTTTTAAGAGTTTGTTAAGTTGGATAAATGGACTATCTCCAAGCACAAAGTCGATATCTTCCTTCTGACTACTCACTGGCCTTCTTTGCACTCATAAAGATGCGATCCCAATTCACACCTCCAAACAGGCTTCCGTCCTTAGTAGAAAACCAGATAAAGAGAGGCTTGCCCACAATATGATCTGCAGGGACAAAACCCCAAGAACGTGAATCTTCTGAGTTATGACGGTTATCTCCCATGGCCCAATAGTAATCTTGATCAAAGGTATATCGATTGGTCTTCACTCCATCGATGATATATTGATCTCCATCAAGAGCAAAAGAGTGACCTTCATATACATTGATGATGCGTTTATACAGAGCTATGTTTTCTGGTGTAAGTGTGATGGTTACTCCCTTTTTCGGTATCCATATCGGTCCATAATTGTCA
>JAJRXG010000351.1 GCA_024276375.1 Bacteroidota bacterium
GGATCTTATCGACCGCATTCCCAAGACGAGACAGATTCATAAAGCTCTTTTGAGCATCGAAGACAAGACAACTCAATGGTTAGCCAAGGAGGCGCTTCAGAAAGCCTTCTTTTGTCAAGGAGTAGATCTATCTCAATTGGCGAACATTCAATCCATTGTTGCTCCTTTTAGGAGCCAAGGATCAGATGACACGCTTCTCTCCGAAGCAGAACTCGATGAGCGTTTGAGTCTTGCACATAAGTGGGATATCACGGCAGTTCCTTCCTTTGTCATTGATGGAGAGCACGTATTGTCCGGAGCCTTAGAATCACATCAATGGAAGCAATTTTTTAGGCGTCGCCTAGGGTCATAGCTGTATCAGGAAGTATTTTTTTCCATTCTCATTTTAAATCCTAAATCACTTCAAAAGAATAATCTATATTTGCAACCCTTTTGAGCCAAATGCGGTTTATAAAGAGATAGGGTCGGGTGGCCGAGCGGTTAGGCAGAGGTCTGCAAAACCTTGTACGGCAGTTCGAATCTGCTCCCGACCTCAAAAGCCCTTCATCTTCACGGTGGAGGGCTTTTGAATAGAGAGATTATTTGTGATCTTCCACTGTTGGTGCTTTCCACTTGGTGTAACCCACGGGAGTTCCTTTGGCTTTGCGAATTGCTCCACTTGACCGACGCTTCTCTTGGATCATCGCCCAAGTCATAATGAGACTTGTCGCGATAATAATAAAGAGCAGTATCCCGGATTCAAATTGCGGAACAATCGCTTCCTCCGGAATCGCATAAAACAATAATATCGTAATCAACCCCCTCGGGGCAATGTATAGCTGTGGCAAGATATCCTTTCCTATGGATAGGCGTAGAATGACAAAACGGATCAAATAAATAGATGCAATAATCAAGACGCTTATGATCGCCACCTTCATACTCGCCAATGAAGAAAGTGCGATCGTCAGCCCAAATATCACAAAGAAAAAAGTCCGAACTACAAAGGCTGTCTCTATCGTTACAACATGCAACCCTTCATAGATATTCTTTGCCTTGTCCATATCAAGCCATTTCTTTAAAGGCCCCTGAAAAAACAACTTCATATTTGCTATAAGCAGTCCAAAAACCAAAATGAGCAACAATGGAGATAAGTGCATCTTCTTGCCTATGGCATAGAGCAATAACAACAAAGCAATCAACAAGAACAGCTTCACATGACTCTTGATCCGTTGAAAGAAGATGACGATAAGATAACTCGCCACCAGAGAGATCAATATCGTGGCAGCAACAGTTGCACTAAACCCCAAAAACCCACTGCTATACTCGGCTGCATCCAACTGACCTGACAGAAAATAGAACACCATAATACCGAGGATGTCACTAAACGTACTCTCATAAATGTGAAACTCTTTCTTGTTTTCCTTTAAGGTGTTAACACTCGGTATGATAATCGCACTGGACAGAATCGATAGCGGCGTAGCATATAACCATGCGGATGCTGTTGACATATCAGGGATGTAGTAAAGCAAAATCGTCGCTGCTACCCAGATTGATAGCATCAATCCCACTAAGGCAATCATAAATGCCTTGGCGATTGGAATGAGTTTTTCGCGTTTTAATTCTAATTCTAACGCTGCTTCCAGAACAATCATAATCAATCCTACGATCCCAAGGATCTCGAGATATGGTCGAAAGTCAACTGTATTGTTGGTAAATTTATCAAGTCCGAGTTTCATAACGATGCCAAGGACAATCAACATGAGTACCGAGGGGATATTCGTCTTCCTCGATAACATACTAAAGAAAAACGACATAATAATAATACCCGATGCGGCTATTATTAAATCATACGAATCAAAAGAACCCATAGTTTCGTTTTAGTCTATATTAAAACTGAATGTTTATGTATTCAGTATGTCTATTTTAAATCCCTGATCTTGAAGCAATGCCGTAAGGTCTTCCAGATGTTCAATATTACGTACGGTCAATCTCACAATAGCACGGTTATCTTCTGTTTTATGTACTCGGATATACGGTTGGTCTGCTGCTTCAATATATGGTGAAGTTGATATCAATTGCTCCAATGCTGTACCAATCGGGGGCTTCTTATCTTTTCGATCATCCAATACAGACAACTGATAGTGTCCTTTGCTTGTATGCTCTGTAGAATGCGTGTATCCTTTTCGCAACATAGTGGCATAATTGACAAAGTGAAGCCCCTTTTGATTTCTTAAATACAATCCGAGGCGACCTAACTTGGTGACGTTACCTCTCGTATTACCAATGACAAGAGGAGCCCCAACTATTACCTTGGGGTCTGACAATATCACACTACCTTCAAAAAAATTTCTTATCTGTCCTGTAGTACCCAATAATACGATAGCGATGATAATACCGTGAACCCAAGGAGAGATCATCACAAATAGCCCCAAAAGCAATACCAGTGCAAGTGGTTCATATATCAACAATATTAATTTTATACCTCTTATGAAAAAAGCACGAATCACTCCCCCAAGACTAATATTGACGGCTATTCTCAAGAAGATTCTGAGCAAAAAGAAAAGACCCAATAAAACAATGGTTAGCGTAAGGAGGTCTCCCCATGTATAATCAAATGATGTATAGCGTTCCATATCCACCTATTTGCCAAGTTTTATATACCCGTGTAGATCTAGCAATTCAGCTACATTATTGATAAGACCTTCTCTTACTTCGAGCATTTCATCCTCACGACGATGCAACACTCCCATATCTATCAGTCGTTGTAAGATCACATTGTATTTGCCTTTAAATGCCGGACCAAATTGCTTGTTCAACTGATATTCATTGGTTTGTTTATACAACATCACCGTTCTTAAAACGATGGCCTCATTATCATCTATAAAGTCCGGCAAATCATATCGAGGAAGGTCAATGAGGTGGACTTTATCATCATCGATTACCTTGGAAGATGCTGCCCACAGCCGTAAGGCCTCTCCGATATTGCCCTTAGAGCGTCGGTAGAACTCTCTTGTGACATTATTAAACCTGCCGGAACTCATTCTTTTTCCTTCTTTGTCAATCAATATCTTATGAGTAGCCCCATGTCGTATGAGAATCGCACGTTTTACTTCTTCCAAGGACATTTTGTTTAAGTTGATTGATGACGGAATACTATCTTGCAATCCGAACAGTTGATCATAGTGCGTATAAGACCAAGTGGACATCGACAACATATAAAAGAATTTATTGCCTCTATCTATATGTCGCAATATATTTTTTATATTTTGTATGACAGAAACAGTGCTGTTGCCCCATAATTCCAAATCGTCGATCCAAACAATTTTTTTGCGTTCTGTGGCATATTTTTTCACAAAATCGAGCGCCTCGCCCAAATCATTTCCAAGCACTAATCGGCGGCCATATATGTTGATGACGTTATTAGGCCTCAGGGCAATGGTGTTATTCTGAAAATAATGGTGTGAGATCATTTCTCCAAAGAGGGATTTTCCACAAAAGCGCATGCCATGCAATACCACGGCGCCTCGAAAGCCCACTCGCCAGTTAGCTATCAAGGTCTCCATGTATTCAAGTTCCTGTTTTCTTCCTACACAAAAAGACTCTCCTATAAATCCTTCTGTAGTAAAAATACTGTCATAGTGTTGTGGGTCATGATTATATGAACGGCTTTTGACATATCTGATAATCTTCTCCGCATCGCTCATAGATTCTTCTTTGAGGACGGTATTTCTGATATTCTGAATGGCTACTGTTCTGTCTTTTACCCAAATCCGTACCTTGGCTAACAATTCATTCTGATCCCATCTCATTTGCAACAGTGTCGATTGATTGGGGACAGGCAAGAATTCTTGGTTTGTATTGAATACATTGGAAATACGAAAGTTGTGCTCTAATCTCGTCTTAACAATATCTTCTACCTCGTTGATCTCCTTAGACCATTGTTGTATGTTCTTCAGCAACACCCTCAGAGGTTGGCAAAGTTGAATATTTGGGTCTTGAATCCGGTCTTCTTTAGTTTCCTTGGATAGAATGATAGCACGGTTTCTAATGTTTATGAGAGACATCTTTGTTGCATTTACTGCTCGCTCGGAGATATCTATCATATCATACAATGATGGTTGAATCTCTGATTCCAACCATTGGCGTATATCCTTGCTAAAATTTACTTCTTTGTTCTGAATCAATCCTCCGACGGTATCAATGGGAATCCTATGAACCGTATTAATTTGTTCTAGTTCAGATTCGATCGCTTCTTTAAAGATCTTGAGGTTTTGGGTGGACTTGAGTTGCTCTTCAATAGAATCAAGATAGTAGATCACCTTTCCGGGCTCTTGCAAGTGAGCTTGAATAAAATCAATGGATTCTTGGGTCAACCTCTTTGTTTTAACAACATCATTGGCGATAGAATCAGATATCTGAGCACATTTCTTAGAGATATTTTCAAATACCGATGCTACCTCGACCAGCCGTTGATTATGTGTCCAGAGGTCTTCGCTTTGTTCAACCAATGCCCGCAATTGATTCTGATAGATAGGCCAAGGATTCTCTTGTTCATGCCATCGTTCTATTTTTCTAATTGCTTCTTTTTCATTATTTATCCCAATGACCTTTGTGTTGAAGAGCGACTTCAGACTTTCTAAAGCCTTTTGAAGTACTTGGGTGGTGGATTGATGAAGCTGCTCGATTTCATCGCGTGCAACGTTATTGTCGAGGAAGAATATTCTGGATTTTTGATATTCAAACAAAGTGTCTCGCCACAAAATGAGATTTTGTTTCACCTCATCGATCCACAGATAGTGTATTGCCATTGTTTGAGCCCTCTGGAGGATATCTTGGTCGGTTGTCGGAGCAACCAAATCTCCTATCGCTATTGCCTCTTTTCCTATATTTTGAATAGATACCAACAACTCGTGGATAGCGGCATCATCGAGGGGAGGCAGTAATTGCTCAATCGCAAGCTCTATGATCTGATGAAAACTTGATATTTGTATTCGTATTTGCTCCAAACTATTGTAAATGTATCTGTGCCGTTATAAGATTACACTTTTCTTTTTGTACTGTCTATCGTTATCAGACAAATAGGGCAAAAAATGTGCCTAAGTGAGATTGTTTGCCTTGATTTCTAAAAGATCACCATGAGACCCAATCCAGCATCACTCACTCCCATAGAAATACGTGGTGATTTATGACACGTCATATCCGACTTTGTCGTCCTACTGTCCCAAAAGTCTAAATGATATGATAATTGACCCATGAGGATCCCCAGTCCTGCTCCAAATACCACATCTGAGATCCAATGCTTGTCCTTGACGATCCGATACGCTCCAGTTATCAAGGCCGGGACGAATCCCAGATAAGATAACCATGGGCTTTCTTCCTTCAACGTATGGTGCATCACTGTTGCTCCAGCAAAAGCATAGGCCGTATGTCCCGAAGGAAAGGCATAGGCTCCTCCATAGGGTCTCGAAACACCGGTCATACGTTTGAGCAACCACACAGAACCCATGGTTAAACCCTGCGTGACTAGCAGATGTCTTGTCTGTCGATAGACCTCCTCTTTGCGTTGCTTTGTAAGAATGCTTGTCAGATACATGAATCCGATAGGAAGATGTTGCAAGATATCGTCAGCACGAGTGTATGGAATCTCATATTGCTCTCTTACCCATTGCTGTACATCTCTCTTGATGTCTTGGTCATTTAAAATCAGACCAGAGATGACTAAGCTTCCGGCTGCGAGATATGAAGGGTTCTTATCGACAACAAGACTGTCTTGGGACGAAAGTAAGCCGCAATAGAGACAGAAGAGCGCATACAGCGACGCTCTGCAACATCTCATAATCTGCGCACCTTAATATTGCGAAAGCTAATCTGCTTGCCATGATCTTGCAACGCTATATGTCCTGAAGGAAATTTAGCATAGGTTTCTACATGTTTCCATTTGGAGTTTATCTTTTGTGTCTTCCATTCCGTAGAGTTGATGATATAACTCACCACTTTTTTCCCATTCAACCAGTGTTGCACATGATCTCCATCGACGATCAAGCGTGAATGATTCCATTGTCCTGCCGGTTTGGTGGCGTCGATACTGGGAGCTTGCATATCATAATTGGCTGCAGATTTTTGCTTATCCGTAATCTTTCCTTCATACGCCTGATCATCCAATAATTGATACTCTGGTCCTGAATAATATACTGCTTTCAGCCCTTCCCCTTCTCTTACATGAAAAAAGATACCACTATTGCCCCCTTCTGCTATCTTCCACTCTAAAGACAACTCAAAATCACTAAAAGTATCTTTGGTTATGATATCCGCAGATTTTCCTTGGATGCCCAAAGCCGTCATGATTTCATTTTCGACTTTCCATCCTCTTACTGTTGTTTCATTGAAAACGCGCCATTGATTCATGTCGTTCCCATTGAACAAGGATTGCCATCCCACGGCTTTATCCGCCGGAGAGAGGCCATTGACAGTGACCTGCTGCGTGCTTGCCTGCTGAGGGGTGCTACAAGAAATAAGTGCTAAAAGTGCGAAGAAAAGAAAGAAGCGGAAGTCTATCATTTTAAATTCTATTTTTGTTCTCCTAAAAAGATTTAGCTCAAGCGTTGTGCTTTTTGGGGATCAATGTAAGCTTTTTGTTAGGATCGGGCTCGGATCTTTGTGAATAGCAGCACTATTGACAAAAAATAGCCCAAGAATGACGAAAAAAGAACTTTATGAACCAAAATGTGACGCCGCCAGAGCGGTTGCCCGAAAAGTAAGCAAAATAAGAATTTGATTGTACTCGTTCTTATGGCTCTAGTGAATAAACGTTCTTACATTATTATTTTCTTCTTCTTCCTTCTTACCACTGCGGTAAAAGGACAGAAAGGTGTTGAACTCGGTCTTTGGTTGGGAGGAAGTCAATATTTTGGTGATCTCCAGACCCAATTGTCCCTCTCAGACCCGGGATTGGCAGGTGGTTTAAACTTCCGATACAATTTTGATGAACGGATATCACTGAAAAGTTCACTGAATTACGCACGAATTGCAGCATATGATTCGGATTCGCCCAATACTTTTGAACGTCAGCGCAATTTGAGCTTTACGTCTAATGTTTTTGACGCTACCTTTCAGGCGGAGTTTAACTTTCTGCCTTATGTTCATGGCTCTAAGGATGAATGGTTTACACCGTACTTATTGGCGGGTTTTTCTGTTTTTGCATATAGCCCTAAGGGAGAACTCGATGGGGTTATATACAATCTTAGAGACTACGGGACAGAAGGCCAAGCGATCGGTGATGAATACAGCCGGTTTTCCAGAGCCTTTGTCTATGGTTTTGGTTTAAAGTGGGATGTGAATTTTGATTATAGCATTAATATCGAGGTGGGCATACGACAGACGCAGACAGATTATCTCGACGATATCAGCACACTGTACCCTGACTTAGATGTATTGGCTGGCAATCGAGGACTGACCGCAGTTGCATTGTCTGATCGCTCGGCGGTTTCGGGGATAGGAGAATATGGACGTCAGCGAGGGAGTAGTAGCGACAAGGACTCCTATGTGCTATTTGGCATAAGCTTTATGAAGTACTTTGGCTCACTTCCGTGTCCGGATCTCTCCAACCGAAGGAAAACAATCCGTCGTAGAGCCAATACCTTGGACTGGTAGAGGATGATGCTTACCTTTTGAGAAGCGAAACAGCGGCAATCGAACTTTAACAATAAAAAATCTAGCCTTTGACAAGTTTTGCATCAACCAACAAGTACATCAATCGATTGATATCATCCGCATTGAGCTTTAACTTGCCTTTCAATACGAGCTGCTCAGCAGTGTATTCGACAGGTTCCAAGCTTTCTACCTCCATGACGGTCTCTGGTCCGGCACCACCACAGAAGAAACACATGTTGTACGGATATGCAGAAAAGATAAACTCCTTATGGCTTTTATAGCCTTCGACCGGGATGATGTATCCTTTTACGATTACTTCTTGACCTTCCAGCTCTTGAACGCTTTTGGCAAATACTGGTTTGTCGATCTTAAACCCAAGAAACTCGTCGTATTCCTTTTTATAGGTGATTTTGGAAAGCGTTTTCCAGACGTTTTCTTTAGTCTTAGTTACTGAAGTTCCATTGGTACTTTGAGCCAAAGAAGTCCCAAATATCGCAATAGAGAGGAATACTAAAATTATTTTTTTCATATTGTTTCTTTCAAAAAAATAGAGTTACTTCACATCGATATAGAAGCTATTAAAAAGATCTACTTGTCAGCGTAATTCATTTTATCTGCGCTTAACCTCCTTGCTTTTCAACGCTTGCAAAAAGAAAATGATTCAATGCGAATGTATAATAAAGTAAGCTTAACATATAGCGATTATTATAGCTTCTTCATATTGAGGTGAAAAATGAGGCAAAAAATTAACTTCTTACTCCTATTATTATTTGTTACTATTCAGGTAGGCGTCATTTTGGCTAAAAAAACACTTTCCCCGTCATATTTCCGCTATTTTTTTCGCCGTAGCGCTGCTATGCC
>JAJRXG010000352.1 GCA_024276375.1 Bacteroidota bacterium
CCAATTAGACCAACCAAATTTCTTGACAAGTGGACTGACTAATTTGGGAGTATTCTTGGGATCCCAGAGATGTATATGTGGATCGATAATCGGAATCTGAGTATGGGTTGACATAATTGAATTGATTAGTACTAAAAAAAAAAGGAAACCTAAGATAAGAGAATAAATAGGATTCTCTTATAGGTCTATTTATCAAATCTTGGTATCAATATAAAATCATAGATTTACGTTCATTATTCTTGCTTCTGATTCGAATTCAACACATCATATGAAAGCATTTTTAGACGAAGATTTTTTGCTCGATTCTACTGCTGCACAACGGCTCTATCACGACTATGCCGCCGCAATGCCCATCATAGATTATCACAATCACTTGCCTCCACAAGAAATCGCAGCGGACAAGATGTTTCGTAGTATCACTGAGATATGGCTCAAAGGAGATCATTATAAATGGAGAGCCATGCGCGCCAACGGCATTGATGAACGCTATATCACCGGAGATGCTACAGATGAATCCAAATTTACTCAATGGGCAGCCACCGTGCCTTATACCATGCGCAACCCGCTCTATCATTGGACTCATCTGGAGCTACAGCGATATTTTGATTATAACGCATTGCTCCATAAAGACAATGCTAAGGAAGTATTTGGTCTGACCTCCGATCTGCTATCTACTCCGCAGTATTCGACGCAACAATTGTTGCAAAAAATGAATGTCACCGTGATTTGTACCACCGATGATCCAACAGACGATTTGCAATATCATCGGCAGCTACGTACAGCACAACCCAAATTTAGAATGCTGCCCGGGTTTCGGCCTGATAAATATATTCTAATTGAAGATCTCCATTTCAACGATTCTATCCAACGTTTAGAAGCTGTCTCCGGTCAATCCATCTCACAATTCATCGATCTCATTGCGGCACTTCAAGATCGCATTGCCTACTTCCATGAACTCGGAGGCAGAATCGCAGATCATGGACTCAATCAGATCTACGCAACAGATTTTACGGATCAGGAAGTAGATGCTATATTCCAGAAAAAGCTCAATGGCAAAACCATATATCCAGGCGAAGCCATTGTGTTTCAATCTGCCATGCTGCACTACCTCGCAAGGATGTACTACGCCAAGGGTTGGGTTATGCAATTTCATCTCGGTGCGCTGCGCAACAACAATGATCGCCTTAATCAACAATTGGGAGCCGATGTGGGATGTGACTCCATAGGGGATTTTGATCAAGCCGTTGGGTTATCAAGATTTCTCAACAAACTCGACCAAGAAGACAAGCTCTGCAAGACCATATTGTACAATCTCAACCCAAGAGACAATCAATTGTTTGCAACGATGGCCGGCAACTTCAATGATGGCCGTACGATCGGCAAAATTCAATGGGGATCAGCATGGTGGTTCTTGGATCAAAAAGACGGCATGGAAGCACAACTCAATGTACTTTCCAATATGGGATTGCTCAGTAGATTTGTTGGTATGCTCACGGATAGTCGCAGCTTTCTTTCCTTCCCGAGACACGAGTATTTTAGAAGAATACTGTGCAATCTCATCGGTAACGATATAGAACGTGGGCTTTTGCCAAATGATCTCCCTTGGTTGGGACAGATGGTTCAAGATATCTCATACAATAATGCTGTGCGATATTTTAATTTCTAAATATCATTAACAGAACACTCAGCCGTCAGATACCCATTAATATGAACCAAAACATAGCGCACATCGCATTGGTTGTCAGAGATTATGATGAAGCCATCGCATTTTATACTGAGAAATTAGATTTTCGCTTGATCGAAGATACTCGATTGAGTGACGAGAAAAGATGGGTTGTCATCGCTCCTCCTGGGGCACACGAATGCTGTCTTCTACTTGCTCGAGCCGCCAACGAAGAACAAGCTACGCGTATAGGCAACCAAACGGGAGGTCGGGTTTTTCTGTTTCTGTTTACTGATGATTTCTGGAGAGACTACAACAAAATGCAAGAAAGAGGCGTCATATTTGTACGCCCTCCAAAGCAAGAAGCCTACGGAATAGTTGCAGTATTTCAAGACTTGTATGGCAACCTATGGGATCTCCTTGAACCCAATGATAAGAATCCAGGAGCCTTATAATGAGAGAAATACCGATACCTGAAATACTGTGCGGTTAAAATGGTCATCCCGATTGTAATAACAAGGCTAAGACTGTCAATTATTTTTCATTTGATACAAATCTTGAATATGGGATATTTGTATATTACCATCAAGAACAAAATCAACGATGAATAATCAACTACTATCATACGCGATCTGCATCCTTATGGTATCCTCTTGCAACCAAGAGAAAACCGCCATATCCAATACCGCTGCACCTCAAACTTCAGAAACCAGCAATGAAGTCATTAAAAACCCAAACAATAATCTTTACTGGGGAGACACACACCTGCATACCACCAATTCGCCAGATGCTTACTCATTTGGTGCACGATTGACCCCGGACGATGCACTGAGATTTGCTCGAGGAGAGATGGTCGAAAGCGAAGGCCTCGAGATGAAACTCTCCAGACCATTGGACTTTCTTGTAGTATCAGATCATGCCGAAGGACTTGGACTAATCACAGAAATCATGAAGGAAAACCCCATCTTAATGAAAGAGCCGATCTTGCAACAATGGGCCAAAAACTTTCAAGCAGGTGGAGCAAAAGCATCACAAACTGGAAGAGAATTGATCAATTTATTTGCTGCCGGCAAGCTCCCCAAGACCTTATTGGACAGAAAAGTAATGGGATCTGTGGCTACCAAAATATGGCACGAATACCTCAACACGGTCGAAAAGCACAATCAACCGGGAAAATTTACAGCATTGCCGGGATATGAGTGGTCATCACTACCCAATGGCAACAATCTACATCGAATAGTGATCTATAGAGACGGTATGGACAAGGCCAAACAATCTCTGCCTTTTTCGAGTTCGATGAGCAATGATCCTGAAGACCTCTGGAAGGCGCTACAGCAATATGAAGATAAGACCGGAGGAAAAGTATTGGCGATTCCGCACAATGGAAATGTCTCTAACGGTCTCATGTTTGCCCTCTCCGATTTTGAAGGCAATCCCATCACCAGAGAGTATGCTCAAATCAGATCGCGATGGGAGCCAATCGTCGAGACAACCCAGATCAAAGGAGATAGTGAATCCCATCCCTACTTATCTCCCAACGATGAATTTGCAGGATATGGCATCACGGGATGGGATATCGGCAATCTAAATCTCGCAGAACTCAAAACTAATAACATGTTTCAATATGAGTACTCCCGTGAAGCTCTAAAAAACGGATTATTGTTAGAATCTCAATGGGGTGTTAATCCATTCAAGTTTGGAATGATTGGATCTACGGACTCACATACTGCACTGGCTACTGCCGACAGGGACAATTACTCCGGCAAGTTTACCAATATGATCAACAACAAAACCCGAGCCGTTGAGGTCGAGGAAATCGGTAGAGACCATACGACCAACGAAAGCCAACAGAGGTTTACATGGCAATACCTTGCCTCAGGATACGCCGCTGTATGGGCTCAAAGCAACACACGCGAAGATATATGGGATGCCATGTATCGCAAAGAGGTATATGGTACAACAGGACCACGAATAAAACTAAGATTTTTCGGAGGATGGGATTATAATGCATCGGATATCAAGAAAGCCGACTATGTAGAGATAGGTTATGAACAAGGTGTGCCGATGGGCGGCGACTTGATGCCCGACAAATCCAAAAATGCGCCCACTTTCATGATCGCAGTCTCTAAAGACCCAATAGGTGCCAACCTCGATCGCGTACAAGTAATCAAAGGGTGGCTCAAAGATGGCAAGACATACGAAAAAATATATGATGTCAAATGGTCTGGCAATCGATCCATTGACAAGAAAGGTAAACTACCTGCCGTAGGCAATACCGTAGATATTACCAAAGCGACTTACTCTAACTCCATAGGTGCAGAGGAGCTTTCTACAGTATGGCAAGATCCGGATTTTGATCCAAGTGTTAGCGCATTCTATTATGTTCGAGTACTTGAGATCCCAACACCGAGATGGACTACTTATGACGCCGCCAGATACAATATAGACCTCGCACCAGATGTGCCGAGATCAGTACAAGAACGAGCTTACTCCTCACCGATATGGTATAAGCCATAGTTTTTTTTCTGAGAGGCCTGATATGTTTCATCAAGTCATTGACTCCAGATTACAAGAAAAGTTAAAAAAGACTACCTAGAAAGCAACTTAGTTTCTATCCATCTATCTATATCATCTGCGACCATCTTATAATGTGACTCGAGCATCATCATATGCCCCATATTGTCATAAATCTTATAATCTGTATCATACACAGCGGCGGTCTTCATAACTGAGTTTACAGATATCGCTTGGTCATCTCTCGCTCCCAAGACCAACAATGGTGTATCTATTTTATCGGATTTTACTAAGTTCAAGCCAAGCATATCCAGATATGCCAGATAAGATTCAGTATCTATCTTTTTTAGATACGCCTCAATACGGGACTCATCAAAGTCCTTTGAACCAAGTACTTTTTTATACTTTTCGGCAGAATTGACAATCAGTTTTAGATTCAAAGTAAGGTTTGCTTTTAAAAAAGTAAGCGGAAGATTTTTTAATGTACTCAGCGTTCCACCCAAGACTCCAAAAGGAGGAACAGATGCCATTAATACCGCTCCGGGAACTTGATTGTGCTCCAGATACTTCTGCACAATAAACCCACCCATGGAATGTCCAACTAAGATCGGAGGAGTCCCAAGTATCTCTACAATATCATTTAGGTCTTGTACATAATCACTGATTCTCAACAGATTAAAGGGCTTTTTCTTGGGACTGTTGCCATGGTTGGATAGGCTCAATGCTGAAGCGCTATACCCCAATTTCTTAAAATAAGGGAGAAAATAAGGCTCCCAGCACCATGCGCCGTGCCACATACCATGTACAAACAGAATATGAGGTGCACCTCCCGGCTCACCACCATTAGAAATTAATTCAAGTGAATCGACTGTGTCTGTTTTTTGATGATTCATAGTATGGTGATTCGAGTGTCAATACTTCGAAGATATGATACGGATAGAGAAACTTTGTCATCTGCACAATTATACTTCACGCGATAAGGGTATGGGATTGAGCAATAAATTTTTCTTGGTATTGAGGTGTTTTTGGAATTTATTTTTTTCTATTTCTGATTGTAGTGAATATGTCGATTGAAGTTAGTTTTCGAGAGGGGATCATGCAGATATAATTTATTTTCCTTTATAAACAGGCTTTCTTTTCTCAAAAAAACTGCTGATTGCCTCTTTAAAATCTTCAGTATCCAAGAGCTTGGATTGGGCTTCAATCTCCATATCTTGACCATTGCGTTGTAAAAACTGACCTTCATCTATAATCTTCTTGCACAACCCAACGGCGAGTGGTGGTAGATGAAGAAATTGTTCGGCAAAGGTAGTGACGCGATTTTCTAATTCATCCCGTGCTACGACTTCATTAAAAAGACCCATCTGATAGGCACGATCCGCGGTGACCGTATTGCCCAACATCACCAACTCTTTGGTATGCGCCTTGCCAATCGTATTGGTAATCCGTTGCGTTCCCATAATCACACCGATACTGCGCTTCACTTCAGGAAGACACACTCGGACATTGTCTGCTGCAATTCTAAAATCACAACACAAGGCCAACACCAATCCGCCGCCGATGACATAACCTTGCAATGCCGCCACAATGGGTTTTTCAATTGACTCAAAGGCATCCAATACAGCCTGTGATGATCGCAAATTTTTCTTAAAAGTCGCTCGATCACTACCGATCATATCTCCAATCAAACTGACATCTACTCCGGTAGAAAAATCATCTCCCTTCGATCTGAGAATCACAGCCCGGATATCCACATTGCCTTTGATCTCCTCCGTGATGAGTGCTAACTCCTTCAATGTCACGTCTCCAATTCTGTTGCGTTGCTCAGGTCGATTGAGGGTCAGATGCGCGACATGACTTTCTACCTCAAATAACCAATGTTGATAATCCATAATGATGATTTGTATGTGCGTAAGATCACGGAATTCTTATAATATTTCCAAAGAAAAGGGCATTGAGAAACAATTTATTGGTACCATACCACGTACCCCTAAAGTTGGGATCCTCGGCATACAACACAGCTCTACCAGAACCCACTCTGGAGACCACAATCGATGCAGATTTGCTGAGATATTGATCTAAGTTCTCACGGGTTATAAATCCATCAATATGAGGATCCTCTGCATATACCGCCACGTTGTTAAATGGGTTTTTGCTTGGTTGAATCCAAACTTTATTGTTTCTATAAACGGGCAGCTCCCGTCGGTGATATCCGTATCCGATCGGATGGGTGATATCGAGATCTATCTTGAAAATACTACCGCCGACGGATTCCTTCCCTTTGATGCCCGGTGCATCTATATAGTCGTGACGCTTGATTTGTGTACTGTCATTTTTGATCTTCGAATCCTTTAGCAATTTTTCTTGAACGAGTTGATGCTTGATGACCCACTCAGTTGCTCGGCCGATTGTGATGAGGGTATTGCCCTTAGAAATCCACTTCTTGATTTTTAAGATATCGACACTGTCAAGAGTAGGATAACGGCCGGATACGAGGACTAAGGTATTGTAACGCATCAAATCCGCTCGATTGAACATCCGTGTTTGTAATTTCGTAATGGGCATATTGACCCGCTGATCCAACAGATGCCATACAAATCCCGCCTCATAACTGCTGACGCCATCACCGATGAGTATAAGCGCTTTGGGTTGTTGGAGCGGTGTAATATATCTACTCCCCAAGTCGATACCTTGGAGGCTGTAACCGGTCGTAACAGGGGTTATCTCGACCTTCCATTTTGCGGAAGCATATTGCAACACTTTTTTGAGATCCTCTCGGTTCATGTCCTGCTTCTGAAGCGGAATGACAATCGAACCATAAGAAAATTCCTTCTCTCCGGATTGCACCGGCAGGGTAAATGGTCTCTGTGCCACCTTGGTTCGCACACCTTGGGATTGTAAGTAAAACAGGACAGCAGGTGCATTGTAGTCTTCCCATGACATGATGTAAGCATAGTCCGTTGTTCCAATGGGATTGGGCTCATGATTTAAATCAGCATTTTGCACCCGATCGCCCAATGTCAACCCACGTGTATAAGGCTTGTACGATATATTGTAGGCATTGGCCAGAGACCAGGCAGATGCATCGTAAAAAACACTGTCTCGATATTCATCATAGGTTTCAAACATCGTCTGTACCATACGATATTGAGCTTGCTCCGTGGGAATCACATATGACACCTCGGGATCAAAAGTACAACCTTGCACTCGGAGTTGTGAAGACATTTTATAGACCTCTATCTGATGTAGCAGTAGCAGGTCTAAGAATGCGCGCATCCGATTGATGTCATGACTTTCTTCGATGATGTAAGCCTTGATACCACTACGTCTAGCGTTTTGTTTGGCAGAATGGAAAAAATCGCGTTGATACTTATAAAGCATATCCCTGTGATCCACCGCAGCTTCGACTGTGGCAATCGAATTGACAAAGTGATTCCGAATCGTATATGGAAAAGTAATATCTCCCATCATCGTCTCTTGGATGTGTCCTCTTGAACTGGCTTGTTCAAACAATACTCCAAGTCCGCCTTGTAAATCAGGGTATGAAGAGCCATATCCGGGATACGTTCCATCAAATATCTCTTTAGTAAAATACAATGACCCCAATCGATCCATCGCACGCTGATAGTATCTTGCAAACGTATCATTGAGCATGGTATAATTCTCTACGGGCATAATGGGATCCAGTGATCCATTGGCCTTCATAGGCTCAAAAAAATAAGTGCTGCGCGTGCCCATCTCATGGAAGTCCGTTACGACATTGGGATACCAATCGTGATACCATTGAAGCTTGCCACGACTCTCCGGATGAACGGCCAATAACCAATCCCGATTGAGGTCAAACCAATAGTGATTGGTCCGTCCTCGAGGCCACATCTCGTTGTGCTCCGCATCCAAGGGATCCGAAACGAGTTGTTCCGAACGATACGAATTGGCCCATTGGGTATGCCGGTCGCGGCCGTCCGGGTTGATTGTGGGATCAACAAAGACAATCGCTTGGTCTCTATATCGAGCGATATCGGGGTGGTGAGAAGCGACAAGGACATATGCCGACAACAATGCCGCCTCTGAACCCGAAGGCTCATTGCCATGTACATTGTAGGCGAGATTGACAAAAACCGGCAAATCTCCTACACCGATAGCATTCAGCGGTTCATCTGTCTTTACCACACGCATGTGGCGCTCTCGAAGCGCATCGATCTGCTTCAAATGTTGCTCCGTGCTAATCTGCAGTATCACCAATCGCCGACCTTCATGCGTCCGGCCGTAATCAATCAAATGAGCTCGATCAGAGGATGCCGCCAAGGCTTCGAGATACGCTACAATGCGATCATGCCTAGAGTGATAATCTCCTATATCATATCCCAAAAAAGAAGGAGGAGATGGAATACCGGGATCAAATGGCGCATATTTTTGATAATAATAATCCTGACTCCAAAGAGTAGATGTCAGCAGAATAATGACAATGAGAGAGGAGATTGCTTTGGTCACTTTTATGTAGTTTTACTAGTTCGGTGATCGAAAATACAAATTCTTTAGATCCCCATCGTTAATACAATGTCAATAGCGTGTACTCAGGAATGAAGCGATGGAAAAAGAGCAAAGCACAGTGGTATCGCCTTACATCATTGGTCAGGTGGCTTCTGCAAGCGCAGACCATAGATACATTGGATAGTCCACATCTCGTCGATCTGACCAATCGTGTTATCTACTCCAACATACCGGATAACGATATATTGGAGGAGATTGAACGTCGGAGAGAAGGATTTTTGACATCTCATCAAATCCTTGAAGTAGAAGATTATGGAGCGGGATCAAGTGTATATTCTAGCACCGACCGAACAGTCCGGGAAGTGGCACGTAGTGCAGTATCGAATATCGACAAATGTAGGTTGCTGTATCAAATCGTTCGATATTTTAAACCATCCAACATCCTTGAACTTGGTACAAGCCTAGGGATCTCATCGCTATACCTAGCTGCTGCCGCTCCACAAGCCCACATCACTTCCATAGATGCAGATATCAATACTTTAAATCTCGCAATACAACATACTTATGATTGGGCAGACAATATCAGGTACATCAATGCTACATTTGAAGCAGGGATGGACGCACTGCTCAATGCAGATATGACAATGGATATGATCATCGTGGACGGAGCACATCACTCCCGACTTCAACAATATCTACTACCCTATTACAAAAGCCTGTCGCACGCGAAGACGATCTGGGTGATAGACGATATCTACTGGTCAAAAGACATGACACTATGGTGGCACGATTTAAAGTCTCAATCTCGGAGGAATGTAGCTATTGATTTATATCACTTTGGATTGCTCTATCACAATGATCAAATCCTAGAGTCCTTGGACATCAAAATACTACCCAAAAAAATCAGGTGGCGACTTGGCTTAAGACGTCATCTCCAACATTGGGTAAACTAGCCCCGGCCAACCTTACCTCATGATACTCCCGGGGACGATTCACCATAGTTGAAAGTGTCAATTGCAACTCTCTGATAGACTCATTCTGATGGATAATGATGTCTCTCAATCCGTGCGTATCATCTGAAGGCTCTGACGCAGACCCAATACTAGAAGACCACTTGTGCTGTGGTATGAAAACTTGACAGATATCTCTCCAGCTCAACTTGAGAGATTCTCCCGCCTGATCCCTATAAAAATGGATACCATCTGAAGTGTGTGACATCACCTTATCAATATAGACACTTCTGTGTGTCACAAATACAAAAATACGGGTGCATACGATACTGGATTTCCAAGCATTTTTTTCTATCTCACGGCAGAACAAGATATCCCCGCTCTCCAGTGATGGACGCAGATGCCTACTATGCAATTGAAAGGCTATGGAAATCCTCACTCCACACCATTGCGATGGCAACACCCAATGAGAGGTCTCTCCCAAATCAATATTCTTCATGGCATAGTCCTCATATTGATGGGCACAAATAACCGGAATCCGGTGATGATTTTGAGACTTACGACTCAATGTGCTCATGTTCATAGGGCTTCCAACACCATTGAGCATGTATGCCGGATTGACATTGTAAGCATCACACATCTTGCGCAACATGCCTATGGTGACATCCCGGCGACCTTTTACAATCTCATTCAGACTCTGTGGATACGATCCCAATGAAAGTGCAAACTGTCGCATGGATCTGATCACTCCTTCTTCCTTTAATAGGTGCATACATTCTACAAAACGAGCTGTGACAAGATCTTGCATGTGTTACTATTGGTGCGCCCCAAACATATGATAATTTATTTTAATATTAAAAATATTACATATATTTTATTCTGATTATCAGGGACAGACAGCTCAATCTATGTCGTTGTCGATATCTGTAGTCTTTTTAATGATGCCTACTTGTTCGCCAAAATACTGAGTGAACCGCGCCATATCATTGGACATTTCGACATTGGAAGTGGCTTGATGGTAACTGTCTGACATTCCTCTTAGCGTATGATACATCATGCGATTCATCTCACCGATTTCAAATTTTGTCGTCCATAAATCGATTTTCAATGTCTCCAATTTTTCCTTATCAAAAATAGAAAGAAAAAATGCTTTAGAAGGTGCAGGTTGTCCGTTGGAAGGGGGATCATCACTGCTCCAGTTGATTTCCTGAGGGATATTTTTATCGTCTAAAAGTACTTCTATACTAATTTTCACTTTTCGCATAATATGGTATTTCTAATATTCCAATTGTTTTCAATAGCTGCCCGGTGGTTGACAATCTATCGCACGGATCACAAGACCTTTCCTTTTCAACAATGAAAGTACTCCATTTTTTCCGGCAAGGTGCCCCGCTCCAAAACAAAAAAACGAAGGTTGTTTTTCATGCTCTTCAATCATGCGATCCACCATTACGGTATTGCGATCATGCAATAAAATCGTCTTATCCATTCCCAAAGATCCCTTGGACAAATACAACATACGCCTTATATGCTGATCTTGATAGGTCTGTATCAATCGCCTATACTTCTTCTTGATGGTCGAAATGCTCCTGGACATCCTGACCAATTGTGTGTATTGCGCGCGCAATGACAAGCGCATCATGATATAAACTTGCTCTTCAATACTTTCGAGACCCAAGGTCTCTTTATTGTTATTGACGGCGTATTGCCAGATACGATGATCCAATGCCTGACCTCCATCTTGGCCAATCCTCTGATAAAGTGCGGCTATGACAAACAATGGTCGCATATCTCGCATCGCATCAATATCTATGTTAAAGTATTTGGCAAATGTCCGCTGCATACGCTTCCAACGATTGCGTGTCACATAGCGATATCGTACATCCGGTTCATTAAAATAAACGTATTGGCCAATAGAGGATTGATCCACTGCATCCATTTCCGATTCGGTAAATACCCGAGGGTATCTATCTATCAATGCAGTGATACGCGACCAATGAAGCATAACTTCAGGTACCGAAAGATGAATCGTTCCGACTACGGTTGACCTAATGTCATCACGATCGTGGCCAAATTCCCAAAATAGACTATCCTTCAAGCAGAATTACTCGTAGTGATAAGGTAAAACTTTAGATTTCTTAACCTTGGACAAGGTCATCAAAGTTCTCAACCGCTCAACCTCTTCTATCTGCGACAATTTTTTAAACAACAGTTGCTCGTATGCCGGTATGTCCTTGCAGATAATACGAAGCAAAAAATCCCCGTCACCCGTGATGATATAACACTCTGTGACCTCATCAATGTCCTGAATCTTCTTAATAAAGCTATCCAATGCGTTGTCCTTCTGCCACGCCAACGATACTAATACAAAAGTGCTCACACTCAATCCCAATTTAGCAGCATCTACCTTGGCATGATACGATTGTATAACACCGGACTGCTCAAGCTTTTTCACCCGCTCCAACGTCGGTGCCGGTGACAATCCGATACGCTTAGATAGGTCTAGATTAGTGATTTTACTGTTTTCTTGCAGGAGTCGGAGAATCTTAAGATCTATATTGTCAAGCTTCATGTTCTATCTGGGTTTTAAGAATTAAATTTTCGCAAATATAAAATGAATTGTCAAACATTCTCTCATAACATGCTTTAATGAATTAATATTCTTTCCACAAAATATAATTTTGAGTGTATGACTGACCTTTTATTTAAGCAGCTCCCGTTAAAATTTTTTGAACCCTAGCAGCCGGAGAGCAATATATTATAGCTCTACACCCCGCAGTCGACCCCAATTCACGTTCTTTTCGCCTTGCTTACGCTTCTTTTCATCTTATCTCCAAAAAATGATATTTACTTCATCCTAATTACTAATAGCTCCGCAGGAGCTTCATACCTTTTGCCGTGGGTTTTAAGCCAAGGTCAGCAATCGCATACCCCAACCTGTTTGGCGCCATTATTGACGCGCACCGTAGCCGGAGAGAC
>JAJRXG010000353.1 GCA_024276375.1 Bacteroidota bacterium
AGGAGGAACGGCGGCTCTTTTACGTGGCCATGACGAGGGCGATGGACGAGCTGTTTCTCATCCACGCAAGAAGGAGGTTTATGTACGGGCAGCGGCTCGCCCAGCCGCCGTCGCCCTTTATAAGGGAGATACCGGAGGAATTCCTTGAGCGTAGAGTTGTGCCTGACCGGGAGAAGAAACGCGACCGGGACCCCCAGATGGGGTTGTTTTAGGGGTGGATAGAGAGATTGCTCTGAATCTCTCTTCAAAACTTGACAGGAAGAATGTTCTGTGATATAGTTTTCTGAAAGTGGGACAAGAAGATAATAAATGTTAGGCGAATATGAGACCAATAGATAAATCTCTTGCTAAGTTAAAAGAATCGCTTTGTAAGGTGATCGATATAGGTGGTCTTTATTCTCGCAATAAAGTAGCCCATAAATGGAAAGCTCCGTTTCGTAGTTTGACATTGAGGGAGACAGTTGCATGGAGGACTCAAGACCTTCTCGATCAATCATTACTGCTTTATGACTCGGGACATCTCCTTGGAGCCCGCATTATCCTTAGATCAGCATTTGAGTCTGTCGCGATGTTAATCTATCTCAATCAACTCACTAGGAAGGTTTTGGAAGGTACGTTGGAATTCCACGAATTCTCGACAAAAACATCGACGTTACTGCTAGGGTCACGCGACAACTCTACTCCATATAAGTCATTAAATATCATGACAATCCTTGAAAGGTGCAATAATAGATATCCGGGTATCAAAGATTTGTATGGAGCCTTATCGGAAAGCGCCCATCCAAATTATGAAGGAACCTGCCTTGGATATTCAGATGTTAACAGGCAAGAATTTATCACTACATTTTCAAATAAATGGCAGAGGATGTACGCTGATAGCCACATCAAGAATATGGAGCTTTGTTTAAAGACATTTTACATTGAATATAACGAAGAATGGCCAGATGCTTTTGAGAAGTTAGAAAAATGGATTGAGGAAAACGATGAACTTCTTGAGTCAACGAAAGCCACCGCCTAACAAGGCATTTCGTCCAACCGCTATTCCGCTGGTGCTTCGCAGCGGCAGGTGAGCTCATTGTTATAATAAACAGATGACTCCTGACAAACTCAAAAGCAATCTTAAGAAGCTTAGAGCATCAATCGCAAGAAAACCCGATCAATTTGAATCAGAATATGCGATTACAATTCAAGATTCCTTTACAAAATACACAAGGACTAGCACTATAAACTTAATACTGGCTTCTAATGAAGTTTTATGTGAATTTAACTGGCCTTTTCCTGCATATATGCTAGGAAGCAAACGGCTAAGTATTAAAATAGTCTTGGCTCTAATTCCATTCATGTTGACTGATAAAACACGTGAAATTTTTCAGCTTTTAAATACAAACAAAAAAAGCTCGCCATTTTCAAATCAAGAACTTCAATTTCATATTAGTAAATCTATGGTTAGACTTTTTCGGCTACATAAAGGTGAAATATTTTCATATTGGAAAAATCATCATTTTCTTCAAGATAAAAACTATATCATTGACAATATAAAGAGGACCTACCGGAAAGGTTTTTGGTATGCATGCATGACATCAGCTTTCCCACTATTAGATTTTTTATGTAGGAAGTTTTTTAATACAAAATGTCTGAACCGTGACATAACTTATCTAATAGTGATGTTCAAAAAAGCTGGAATTTTTCCAAGAGATGTGAAGCCAGGCTATATAGCATGGGAAGTTGCAGAAGAATCGGGGGAAAATACTCAACAAGCTACTGAAAAAGATTTGAGGCTTGTGGGTATTGTGCTGGGATCGTTTCTTGAGTTTGCAGATGTTTACTATGCTTGGTACAGGAAAGATGCTAGCACGAATGAACTTAACCGACATGCAATCATGCACTGTGCATCTCAAGACTTATGGACTGAAGAAAATGCGACAAAAGTTTTGGTTTTCCTCGACTTAACATTGCGATTGGAACCCGTCTTCAATATTTTGCTGAGGGAAACTTGAGATGATGAGTTTAAGACTATGCTTTAAAAGTTTTGAGAAAACATTCTTGACAATAGACTTTATTAACCATATACAGAATGTCAGATGCAGAACCGCACCGGTCGCACCGCATACGCCCTTTGTTGTTTTTTATCTTCAGTATTTTTTTATTTTTTGTATCTGTGATTCTCTTGATGACTTCATCAATTGAGCGGGATTTGTTATTGGTGTCATTGTTGCCAGGTGCGACAGTTTCCGTTTCATGCCGGATAGGGATACTTATGGTTTTATATGTAACCGCTCTTAAGGTTGTTTGCATGGTTTCAGAGATGTTAAGTCCTTGTACAAATATGTCATACTTTCTTCTTAAAAACATACATTCGTCTACCCCTTCATAAAAAAAATGGAATAGTCTCTCAAGATTTTTTCTGGAATTTAGCTTGATGGAATAGGCATTTGACCTTTTCTCTTTATGAATACTAAGTAATTGATCAGCCGTTTGTTTGGTAATTCCCACATTGGAAAGCTCAAGAACTAACTTCTTCATAAATTCATAAGAACCTGTCACAAAGCTCGCATTTAATTTGTTTTTTTTATCAATATAAACTGAACCGTCACCATCCCAGCAACCCCGTATGAAATGTCTTACGAAAGGCTCGGGCACATCTGGGAAGAGCATATTTAAACTCTTCCTTTGATTGAGTCCTAGGTATATCAGATCAGTTCTCATCTTTTCACGGAAAAACTCAAAGGTATATATATGTTTCGTCTTGTCGTATGACTGAACTTTTTTCTTGATAGCACGATTAGAGCCAAGAAGCGCTCGGACTTTTTCAAGCATCTCAATATCAACTGATGCAAGAATTACTCTAAGACCAGAACCTGTTTCCATAATATAACCGTCAGTGAAAAGCAGCCCAAGTAGCCATGCCATGGCGGGGGTCCAGACACTAAAAAAAGCCTCATTTATGGTGTCGTACTCAAACTGCTTAAATTTATTGTTTTTTATGGCTAAAGTTCGAGCATTAGATCGGTTGCGACGTGGTATGTTATGTTTTTCCATTAAAATCTGCACCATTGGTCGCGTACAGCCGAGTATCTTTGCAATTTCTTCAAGAGATTTTTCTTGTTCGAGATACAAATCTTCAAGCATTTCTCGACTTACGAGCTCAGTAAGTGGCTTGCCACCTTTCTGCCAATTTTCTTTCTGCTTGACATGTTATTAAAATTCCCAAGACTATACTCTATCTTTTCCAAATATATCACAAAAAAGATTCTTAGTCAAGGAATTAATAGGAGTTTAGGATCAGGATTGATCCCACTTTATATTGTTTTTGCCTGAAGATCAACTCCACAGTAAATTTGTGCCGTTTGGTGTCTCTTGCTCCATTGCGGTATAATTAAGAAGGCCTTAATTAGTATCAAAGGGGTGCGATTGGCCGATGTTCCGCTGGTGCTTTACAGCGGCAAGTGACCCAAGACGTCGGTTAAACAAGAATGAAAAATAAAAGAAACTTTCTCGTAATAATGTTAATCGCTTTACTAAGTGTTTTTCTGACTGCATTATATAGTAGACCCGATACAGAGCAAAAATTCGATGGTCATTACAAAAGGATTCATATTGTTGGAGAAACTGCAAGAAACGGTGTCTTTGATCCTTCTATAGAATATGATAAGGATGGAACTATTGGTTGGATGGCATATTCTGCAATAGAGGAGCCGGGAAGGATAGGTACTAATCTGGCAAAAACCACAGACAATGGCAAAACCTGGAAGTTTGTACTCAATGTTAATCCATCTAAGGACGGCACCATAAGTCATAAAGGGGAAAATATTAAGGGTATATGGAGAAATGAAGTCCCGACTTTAGTTCACGATCCTGATGACGCTGGAAAAGAGTGGAAGCTGTTCTGGCATAAGTATTTTGTCAAGCGTCCTTTCAGAGGAAAGGACAGAATGTTTCTGTATGGCTGGATTGCTTATAAATATGCTCCAAACCCAAAAGGTCCATGGTCGGATGAGATTGCCTTGTTTGGGGCAGGTGCCTTTCTGCCTAACCCTTATAGCGTAAAGCATAATTTAAATTCACTTCATCCTGATTTGAAGAATTTAGTGGCTTACAGTGAGCCGGGTTCACTCTACAGAAATGGTGTTATCTACCTTGTTTTGCAAGGCCATGCCAGAGATTCTTCAAAAATATTTTTAATGTCCTCAAGGGATCATGGGAAAACGTGGAAATATCTCGGTGCACCCGTTAATCAAAAAGATGCAAAAGATTTAGGTTATCTAAGATTAGTTGCACCAAGCCTGGTTGAGGAAGAAGGCAGGACCTTTCTGTTTTTAAGCCCGTTCAAACCCCTGCCCGTTGACCATGATGGGACATATATTTTTGAATTTGAGGATATATCGAAATCTAAGTTGAAAAGAGACAAAAATGGAAGACTGATTGTACACAAGTATCTCCCGCCATCAATAAAGGGAGATAATATTAATGCCGGAGAAAGCGATTATGATGAGCATAATACTTACGGTGGGATTGTAATGCCTCAAATAGATATAAATAAAGCCATAAAGAAGAAAAATCTGACTGTTCTGGATTTCCAGATTTATAATACCTACGAGGGTATTATAACAAAAGAGGTCAGAGGGTACTGAATCACATTAGACAATAATGACAAAAAACATCAAGGCTCTGCAGCCAACCGCTAACAGCTTGGTCAAGTTATGGAAGGCACTGCTCTGCACAAAATTGGTGGTTTTACAAATCTCATTCCCCCGCACTGTTAGCATCGGCTGAGCTTTGTTAAAGGCAAGCAATGAAATGAATAAATCCGGTAAATTGATCGTGATTGTTTTAGCTAACTGGGTGCTTGCCACATCAGTCAGTGCTGATTCCTTTAATGCGCTTCATTTGTATCAGAAGGACATTACAGGGCAGATGAAAACAACCCAACCTTTGTCTGGCCAGAAAGAT
>JAJRXG010000354.1 GCA_024276375.1 Bacteroidota bacterium
CCTTCTATGGATGTGCCTTCCATTTGGCTAACGACATCAGTTAAGATTTTGGATCCGGCTTCAGGGCTCAATGATACATCCCTTAAATTGCTAGCAACATCAGTATTATCAACTAAAGCCTTTGTTAAATTATTGTCTAAGATGGTTGTACCTCCGTTTGTTAGACGACTATAAATATACTTATTCATTACAACTACATTACCTGTAAAGCCTTCAGAATCTACACCTAAAAACTCTCCGTCTTCTCCATATATGGGGCTATCCATAGCTCCGTCACTATCAAATCGAATTATGGGATTATTTTGTGCGTAATTGAATGGTGACATCCATGCTCTACGTTCACTAATCGGATCCACCGCATCAAATCTACCCATCAATAATGGATCCCCGTAGCGTGCATCATAGCGTTGATAACCCAGATCAAAACTCGTCTGGCGTTCCTGTCCAGTGAATAGATAGTTGTTCTTACTATCTGTTACCCACGATCCTAACATCGCATGGCCAAAGGGGTAAGTGTGGCTCTCAGACTTCAATACCGCACTTCCATTCTGCTCACCAAATTCTACACGTACTGATCCCAAGTGATCCTTTATAAACCATCTGTAATCCACGCCTACTATCGGATAGTCCTTAATATCAGCTTCAAAATCCGCTCCGAGGTTTACTTTAAAACCCGGTGTTAAAATTACAAATTGTTCGGCATAGTTTATACCTGACGTACATAGAATCTCCAAGGTTTAGCCGTAAATGGTTTTTTTGATATTCAGAAACTAAGGGTATCGACAAGCAACATTCTTTGCGCTTCTCGATTCTTCCCTAAAGCAAACTAAGTTGCAAGCTATTATTTAAAATGCCCCTGATTGCGTACAGGCTTATATTTTAAAAATCTACAAATCTTATATATAGTCCTGTAGATAGGTTCAGCAAAATTGCTATTATTAAAAATACCAATCTTCCTTTACTTCCTTTAAATTTCCATGAGCCAATCAAGTAAAAGACTAGCGATATAACACCAAAAATAATCGGATAAATTATGTTGATTATCACTCCAAGCTCCAATTTCACTAAATCCGCACTCATTGAGATACACCATGAGAGAACAATTGATATGGCAATATATATTAAGTGATTTCTGATAGTCTTTTTCATATTCTACTATTCTATTACATTGACTTTAACCCCTTGTCTTCTAAAATAGCGAACCACATTGTCTAAATAAGTATCCACCGAATGGCCGCCTCGACCACCATTATAATTGCCTCGTTGATACATCGTGGAAACACCTGATATCATAGATAAAGAAGACCCGCCATTTAAACCAAATAACCTCCAATCATTAGACGACACCCAATCACTTTCCGTTGACCATTGAACCCCGTTTACTCCCGAAGGATGAGAAAAGTCTCCCGGTTGATGGGGAGCCAAATATAATCCTGTTTCTAACCTTGAAGCATAATCGCTTTCAGCAAGAACAGTTAACATACCTGCTGCAAATGCAGCACCTTGACTATGACCTATTACTTTAATTGTTTCATCACTAGCTAAGGAGATATCTCCATTGTTCAATTTTGAAATTAGATCTAAAGCTGCTGCCTTTCCTTCAGCCAATCTATCACTAGCCTGGGAGGTATTTCCAGCACTTGCATTTGCATAAATTGCATTATTATCTCCGAAGCCACTCATGATAGCATCATCGACACCTCCCCAATAGTCAAAGAAATTACCATTATGTCTTGGAGCGTTACGAGTAAATGATCTTGACGGAGGGTATGGTGAATATCCCGGATTTTTAGTCGTATAATATCCACCCAATCCTTGATTATATTGGGTAATAGTTTTTCTATTATCTCCTTTCATCCAATCAGTGACCATGAAACCATTTACGAATACAACTAAGGCTCCATCGGGATCAATTGCATTTATTGGTCGGTTAAGAACATAGCTATAGGGAGAATACGGATAATAAAACTCTGATTTAGGGTCAATACCCATCCAACGTCCGATCGTTGGATCGCAGAATCGTGCCCCATACCGATCATATCCCAACCCAAACCTCCGCTGTCGCTCCTGTCCTGTAAATAGATAGTTGTAACGCGTATCATCGTTCCAGTTGCCTTCCATGCGTGCACCAAAGGGATAGTATTCAACCGTATTGATTATTTCCGAACTATTGACGTTACCATTATTATTGACATCACTAAAGATCACTCGCGTACTTCCTAAATGATCTTTTAAGGCATAGAAGGTCTTAAATCCCGTCAATGGAAACGTCTTAATCCATGCCTCATAAGTACCGCCAAGATCGACCGTAAATCCATTATCCATACACACCAGTTGGCCACCTTCATATATCACGATACGGTTATTAGGGACAGTGGCATCGCTTCCGACTGTTATCGCCTTTTGTATAGTGTTATTGCTTTCTGTGCCGGTGCGATATATACTCGTCGGTACGGTGTATTCCAGTTCTACATATCCCTGTGATGTCAACACTTGATCAATGATCCCATTCTTATACTCCACACTACCGATGTGATGGCGACTGTCCACTGGGTGTAGGGAATACTTATTTTTTATATTCTCTAACACCTTGGTAAAGTATATGGTTGGCTGATCTATTAATAACTATTGTATCCTTTTTATTAATAGCTATGATTCGTGAATCTTGATATAAAGTTTTAAGTTCTTCTTCATAACAATTATTTGTTACATTAATTTTTTCTATATAAAACTGTTGCATGAATCGAGAATCAAGAGAAAGTCCTAAGGACACAAAATTGGTTTTATAAATTATTTTTAGCTTTTTAAGAGGGTATAAACTATTGTTGACAGTGTCTTGAACAAAAAAACCGCACGTGGAACACCAATCCGAGCTGCCTAATGATAATTTGTACGCAATGGCAGGTGTTTCAAAATTCCTTTGGACAAAATCTGTCCAGTAAACACACATTATATGGGTTTGATAAAGTTCAACATTTTTGCGCTCCGAACAAGAGAAACATAGTATTATAACTAATATGAAATAATCCAGTATCTTCATTGACCACTTCCTTTTTTTATACGATATTGTTGCAGAGGATTTAGTTTATTATAAGTAGCCTTATTATTATATTCTAGTTTATATGCTGCGCTTTCGCCAGAGCCACCAGGAATTCCTTTGATTCCATGACCAGTAATTTCATGAATTCCAAAAGTGCTCTGTATCGCCTCTACTGTTCCCTGCCCTAAACGACCTGCTGCCATTCGTGTAGAAACGTTAAATTTTCCATCAGGGTTATTAGTGGTCATCGCTTCAACTCCTATAGGAACATTCGTTGGATTATTGAATGAATCTCCATTTGCTTCAGGATAACCTTCGTTATCATACTTAGTATCAATAACACTTATTGCACCACCTTCTAAATTTTCTAATGAAAGAATAGTTCCTTCTATGGATGTGCCTTCCATTTGGCTAACGACATCAGTTAAGATTTTGGATCCGGCTTCAGGGCTCAATGATACATCCCTTAAATTGCTAGCAACATCAGTATTATCAACTAAAGCCTTTGTTAAATTATTGTCTAAG
>JAJRXG010000355.1 GCA_024276375.1 Bacteroidota bacterium
AAAACAGAAATAATATCTATGTCAGACTCAAACGAAGTGTTTCGGATCTTGAAATCACAGTGACAGATCGCAAGATTGAAGACCGGGAGATGATCCGGGAGACTACTGAAGAAATGAAGTTACTTCCTACTATCTCGGGCAATATTGAGAGTGTCTTGCCACATATCGCCTTAGGAGCTAGATCAGGTACGGGCGGAGAACTGAGTTCGCAATACAATGTGCGTGGCGGGAACTACGATGAAAACCTTGTGTATGTCAATGACTTTGAGATCTTTAGGCCGCAACTGTTGCGGAGCAATCAACAAGAAGGGGTCTCCTTTCCCAATATCGATCTCATTAGGGATATGTCTTTTTCTTCCGGAGGATATGAAGCTAAGTATGGTGATAAAATGTCTTCTGTTCTGGATATTTATTATAAACGTCCGACCGAGTTCAAAGGATCCGCGACCATGAGTCTTCTGGGTGCCAGTGTACATCTCGAAGGGGTTTCGGCAAGAAGTGAACAGAACCCACCTAAATTGAGGTATCTGCTAGGTGCAAGATATAAGGATACACGATATGTATTGGGGAGTTTAGATACTGAAGGGGAGTATTCGCCCGTGTTTACGGATCTGCAGACATATATCACCTATGATATAAACAGCCAATTGCAATGGGGTGTATTGGCCAATTATAATCGGAGTCAATATGATTTTACACCATCCAGAAGATCGACGGGATTGGGACTCATCGATTTTTCGCTTGAGTTAAATTCTGTGTTTGAAGGAGGCGAGTCAGATGAATTTAGAACGGGCATGGTAGGAACTTCGCTTACGTATTTCCCCAAACGGGATAAGAACCCCTTGTTTGTCAAATTGCTAGCCTCTTCTTATCGTGGTCTCGAGACGGAAGGTATTGATATCAGTGGAAGATATCGCTTGAGTCAAGTTGAAACAGGTATCGGCGAAAATGCCGGACAAGAGATAGCCCTTTTGGGAACAGGTACACAACAACAGTATATCCGGAATCGTCTTTTTAATAAAATTTATGACATTCAATTGAGAGGCGGCATTGATTTTCAAAATGAAGAAGTCGAGCGTTCACATTTTGTCCAATGGGGTCTAAAACTACGCAATGAGTATTTTGATGATCGCCTCAACGAATGGGAGCGGTTGGATTCTGCAGGATATTCACTTCCTTCAAGCGAGCAGGAAGTTTTCCTCAACAATGTGTTGAAAGGAGAACAGCTGATTCAATCCAACAAAATCACTGCATTCTTGCAAGATGCATATACTTCGATTGGAGAGGACGGATCCGAATTAAAATTGACCGTGGGAACTCGTGTGAGTTACTGGGATCTCAATGGTACGTTGAATTTTAGCCCTCGAGCACAATTGCTCTACAAACCCTCCGGTGTCAATGATATCTCATACAAACTGGCTGCCGGAATCTATTATCAGACACCTTTTTATAGAGAATTGAGAAGACCGGATGGTAGT
Source organism: Bacteroidota bacterium (assembly GCA_024276375.1). GTDB lineage: Bacteria > Bacteroidota > Bacteroidia > Chitinophagales > Saprospiraceae > JAJRXG01. The sequence goes on from JAJRXG010000355.1 coordinate 1,479, forward strand.
ATCAACCGAGAGATTCAACCACAAAAAAGCCTCCATCTGGTCGCCGGAATGACGACCGATTTTATCTGGGAAAAAGTGAGCGATAAGCCCTTTCGATTTATAGCTGAAACCTATTACAAGAAACTTTCCAATCTGATTATTTATGATATTGACAATGTACGGATAAGATATAGTGGAGAAAATGATGCTAGAGGCTATGCCATGGGATTGGATATGAGATTGAATGGAGAGTTTGTCCCTGGAGCAGAATCATGGTTTAATGTTTCTTTTTTGAAAACTGGAGAATCCATCAATGGCATTCAACATCAGAAGTATGATCAGGATGCCGGAGAATTTGTAGATGTGAATAGCGTCTCCAGACCGACAGATCAACTCTTGTTTTTTTCTTTGTTTTTTCAAGATTACTTGCCTCGCAATGAGAACTTCAAAGTAAACCTTACATTGACCTTTGGCAATGGATTGCCATTTGGATTGCCACAAAGCAACCGTATAGTGCGCAATACTTTCCGATTTGCTGATTACAGAAGGGTAGATATGGGATTTGCATTGAGGATATGGAGTGAATCGTGGAAGGATCATAAACCCAATCACTTATTGCGTACACTGCGCAATGCATGGATTAGCTTAGAGGTATTCAATCTCATGGGTATCGAAAATGTTTCTTCTAATACTTGGGTGAAATCCATTTTTGACCAACAGTTTGCCGTTCC
>JAJRXG010000356.1 GCA_024276375.1 Bacteroidota bacterium
AAGAGGGGATGAGATGTTTTTGTCAAGTAGAAACAAAACCAATATTTATAAATTCTCTCTATTGGATGAAAAGATGACTGATGTGTTTCAATTTGACGATGTTGGGCCACAAGGTGTAGGATATCTATTCAATTTTTCGGTACATAACAACAAGATATATTTGTTTCCCAACTATCGGCAAAGAGGATTGGTATATGACTTGGTATCCACTGTGATGGAGGATCAGGTCATTGATTATAGAGGGAGATCCGATTGCACTGTAACGTCTTCGGATGGGATGCGACACCACAATATCCCATTATGGAACAATCGCCTATTTTTCACTATCGAATGCGGAGGAGATTATTATCAAAGTGATCATTTAGAAAACGTATGGCGGATCATATCAATTGATATCACCAATGGCGAAATAGCTCACTATGCTAGGTATCCAAGAATGTATCACGAAAGCAGAGTTCCCATAAATGCTTTTATAAGCACATCACATCTAATAGTGGATGATAGATTGATCATAAATTTTCCAATAAGTCATCAACTTACAGTACATAATCTAAGGAATGACAAGATCTATCAACCCATAGTTCAATCTCTTAAAATACCAAGTCATATTACTTATACTGCTGGAGAATCACCCCAAAAAGAATTTGTTCAATTTGAACAAAATGGATATTATCTTATGGTGTTGTATGACCCTAAATACAAGAAGTATATTAGATTTGTGCAATATCGAAAGAATCCTCAAGAACCGATAGGACTGGGTAAGAACTTCTCTTATTACGATAGAAGATATACCGGGATCTATATGGATGATGCATTCAATGTTATTGATGAATATGACTTAAGAATTTTTAGCAACTTTAGACCCGACAATTATTTTTATTACAAAGATGTATTTTATTTCTTGCGATTGGGTAGCGATGAAGGTATATTAGAATACGTTGATTTTAAGATAAATCCAAAACTTTTATCTGATGAATAGTAGTATTAATTTCCGACTTCTTTTCTTACTCATTTTAACTTTTACTGTTACTAGTGACAATACTAGCTCTGCTAAATCAAAGTCCTCTTCAACTAGATATCAATCATTGGCTTTTCATAGAAATTATTGTGAAACGCTGCATTTGGGCACACCATTTGAAGGCCATAACACCAATTCTTCTAAAACAAAGATCATTTGGAATCCCTGTGAATTGTGATCTACTCTAACCCCACTCATTTACCAGCTATAAAAGTGCAATATGCGATACGTGTGTATAACAAAAGAATCTAGTACTAGGATTAAATAAAGCATATTGCCCCGGTCTTTAGACTGGGGATAAGCAGTGAACAAATAAATTGGCTTTAGCCATTCATATTCCAGTAGGTTCTTAAGGGCTAAAGCCCAATTCAGGATTGCATGCAACACCCGGATATAAATATCCGGGCAAAAATGCTTTTTAATCTTCTTAATTTGGTATTCCCCGGTCTTTAAGCTGGTGGTAAAGAGGAGTGAAATGTATTGTCTTTAATCATAAATAATGGGCATACTTGTTAAGGGCTAAAGACCAAGATGAAAAAGGCATGACCCCCGGATATAAATAACCAGGCAAAAAGTGTGTATCACAAATTTGCATAAAATAGGATATTGCTCTTGTACGCCTCTGTCCTCATATGTTTTAGGACTCCTTATAAAGCGTCATCCTTGATGAGCGAAACGTATCAACCCACCACGCATTCCCAGCTAATAAAGTGCAATATGTTATATACACTGCGATACCCACTCAGAGGTGAGTAGTTGTATAATGATTATATTGCTTCAAATATCACAATAGCTATGAAATATGTTAAGTACATCATATTGGGTCTTATTGTTCTAGGTGTCTTGGGTTACGCCTATCTAA
>JAJRXG010000357.1 GCA_024276375.1 Bacteroidota bacterium
ACCCTGGCGCTGCTGTCGGGTGCAGCGCCGTCTACTGCGAGATGGAGCGAATCTCCACCCGCATCGCTGACATAACCGCGTACCCAGGCGGCATAGGTACCTATCGTTTCGACCTGTACCGGGAACTGCACGGATGGATTGGCTGCGGCGTCACCCGCTTCCCAGACAGCGCCATTATCTGGCAATGCCCGTACATAGCCAGCGCCACTGAATCCAGTCTGGTTTGTCTCTGCTTGCCAGCTTTGACCATCACCTGCCACAGACTCTCCATCTTCGGCTTCAACGACGAGTAAACCGCTGCTTTCCAGAAACTGCTCGTTTATGGATCTAAATAATCAACTATTCTATCATTTCCTCTACAATCAATTTACCCAGTACAATTCGTAAAATCTCTCATATTCAGATAGGGTGAAGGTTTCATTCGTTTCTAAATTAACAACTATAATTCTTGGTTCAGGGTTTAGGATTTGAACAGCTATCATCTGACTGGTTGGTGAGCCAACAACTCTACTTATATTCAAATCCAAAGATTCCACAACATCATTACTGTTTATTGAAAGCAAATTATTAGCTAAATCTGATTCGCTCCACATAACTTCACCCGTCTTCACGTGTATGGCTTGCCAACATGGCCATGATGAAATATCTAGTTCAGGATCATAAGGAGTTATGAACTTCGGACAATTCTTATCTAGCACGTCAAAACCTTCAACCATTAGTATTGATCCACCATTTACCCAGACAAATGGTGAAGAGTTTTGGAATTCATACTGCTGAAAACCTTCAATATCTGATTCCGTAAAAAGTGAAATACCCGATAGGAGCATTCTTTTATTACCTTGTGAATCTACGATAAATAAAAGCCTTTCTGTATCATTTGGATCAAAATAAGCTAACATCTCTCCACTAGGAGACCATTCCCAAAGCATCACATTATCTGATGAGGGACTTAAAAAAGGCTCTACAGGAAGGGAATTAGTAAACCATATTTCTCCCCCCCATTCAAGAATAGCATATTCCATTTTGTCCGACATACTCTCACTAGCAAAACAAAGTGTTGCTAAATTTCCTGATTTTGGAGAAATTACAACTGAATTGCATTCCCAATACCAAGGTTCCAGTTCATCATTAGCAAGATCATATATTAAACTAAGATGGGGTGATTCTTTATGATAAAGGAATAGATATAAATCATCTGGTGACCAAACAAGATTTAAGTTTTCCCATGCAGAGAGTGAATCTATCGAGTTGAATCTTTGCTCTAAATCAGTAAATATTAACTGAGGTTTGTTAAAGGAGACATCGGAAATCCATAATTCATTTGGTGTAGAATATGTTAGTATTGCCATCTGATCAGAATAGTGGGAATATATTACTTGATGAGCTTGGCCCGGACCCTCTACCAATTCCTTTGAAGTAAACTGTTCATTCATTACATCATCTGATGATCTATCGATAAATAATCTATACCATCCATAAAAATCTGGACGAGCAAAATAAAGTTTCCCTAAATCATATTGCTTCACGCGGATATTCTGAAGATTTTCATCTCCACTCGATATTTCTCTCGAAGAAATAGTAGGATCAATATGTTCTTGTTCAGGTTTGAAAGAGATTTGGCAACTTGAAATGAAAAAAGCCGCCAAGATAATACTAAAAAAATATGTGAATGGTTTCATTATTTTCCCTAAAATATATTGACAAATGATAAACCAAAAAGCAAATGAAATGATATTTAAAGATTGCCACTGTTTTTCATAAATTTCGAGTCAAAATCTATTGACACAATATCTCTGAATAAATACATTGTTCATTTCCAACAATTGTTACTAATGTTCCATTATTAAAAGGCTCTGAAATCACATAACTAAATCTGGGTTCTCTACCGTACAGTTAGAGGCATAAATCTAACACAAGACTGACGGACAAAATCTCAGACATTAGGTACAGTCTCTGATGAACAATCATAGACTAAAAACCAAGAGAAAACAGGAGTACCTAATGTCTGATAACAGAAGAGTATACAGTCAAGTATTAAAAACATTCAAGAAATTAATGCCCACCACCAAGCAAACTCACGTTGTAACCTTGGCAATGATGGTAAGTGGTATAGTAACAGGAAAAAAAGCACAGTTAAGTGCCATGAGTGGTGAAATACCATCTCAAACAGCAAAGTCAGCAAGCATTGAAATGCGAATGCGACGTTTTGTCAAGAATGACAAAATATACGAAAAAGTGATGTACCTGCCATTTGCGGAAATGATATTACAACAGTTGGCATTACATACACTGTACATCGCTATAGATGGAAGTACTGTTGCCCGTGGTTGTATGACAATCATGGTTGGCGTTGTATATCGGCAAAGATTATTACCGTTAGTATGGGTAACGTATAAAGGAAAAAAAGGACATACAACAGCGGAACGTCATATTGAATTACTTGAGTTGTTAAAACCGCTCATACCTACAGGTGGAGATGTGGTGTTACTCGGAGATGCTGAATATGATACAGTAGCAATGCTTGAATGGGTTGAAGAGCGTACAGATTGGAGTTTTGTTGTCCGTTCTGCACCACAACTGTTGATTATCAAAAATGGAAACAGACAAAAATTACGCGATTTGCGTGGTGAACAGGGTACTATCATATCTTTAGCGGATGCCTATTTTACAGACCAAGAGGTAGGTCCTGTTACAGCAATTGCATGGTGGGGCAAAGAGTATAAAAAACCAATTTACTTGATAACCAACCATTCAGATCCAAAAGAGGCATGTCGTTTTTATAAAAAACGATTTAAGATTGAAACGATGTTTTCTGATCAAAAAAGCCGTGGCTTTCATATTCAGAAAAGTCATTTATCAGACCCAACACGGGTTTCCTCTTTACTCCTTGCATCCTGTTTGGCTTATATTTGGATGATTTATCTTGGAATTACAGTTATGGCAGATGAACATAAACGGCGTTTAGTTGACCGTACAGACCGCGTTGATAAAAGCATGTTTCGTGTGGGGCTTGATTGGCTCAAGCATTTGCTAAATCACGATCTACCCCTTGATGTTTCTTTTTATTTACCACCTTTTCTTTTGGATTTAAGTGTACGGTAGAGAAAATCTGGGATTAATACGAGCATATTCAGCGTATTTTTCTATATTTTCATTTGCTTTCTCCACAGGTCTTTCAACTGCGTACAATGCTCCATGTGTAGGATCAACTTTTGAATTTGTACCATACGCTTTCCAATTTGGATAAACTTCACCTAAAACAACATCATGATACAGGTGTTGAAAATTCTCTGGTATCGAACTATTACCACCCAAATAATACTTAGCAATATTTACCAGCCACTTGGCTTTCCCTGTATCATCTTGAGGTATAGGGCCTTGCCTTGCTGTATGAGGAACTACGAAATTTGGATCAGATATCCAAGTGTTAGTAGTACCGTAGTTCAGAGCATGGAAAACACTCTTATCACTGGCCTTGATTGCAATCTTATTTAAATATGTCCATGTCTTCAAAATCATAGGATTGTCTGGATGTGATGCATTTTGAGTTTCAACAAAAACTGCAAGTGCTACTAAAAGAATATCATCTTCAGATAATTCAAACCCAGGAACTATAGTCTCATCATTGCCTTTATGATTATAAGGATCTGAAGTTGGCGAAGGTGTTAAAGTAGGTGTTGCAGTGGATGTAGATGTACTTGTAGTCGTAGATGCTTCGGTTGGACAAGGTGTCTCGGTTATTGTCACTGCCACACCAACATATCTTGTTGAGGTTGCAACAGGCGTTCTAGTAGCTGTAGGTAGTCGGGTTGGATCAACTTTTGGCGGCAATGATGGCGCTCCTGACGTTGGTGTTTCTGGGTTTTGTTCACCACAACCTACCAACCCTACAGCAAAAATCAATGCCAGCACAAACAAACCGGCCGGAGGCAGTTTGCCACCTTTCTTCCGTCGTCGCCAATTCCACAACATCAATGGGCCAAACAACAGCCCCCCAGGGTTTGCCAGCACAGTGGCAAGTAAAGGCGCAAACGGGTTATCTTCTGCGGTCAAGAATTGTCCAGTTTTCGGGTCAAAGTAATCATTACCAAAATACCACAGCCCATCCACGCCAGCCTGTCCGCCAGCGTAGCCAAACAACGCCGCGCCATCCCCTTCTTGCATTAACAAAATGCCGTAAGGGGCGTAAGTGCGGGTCAGGGCAATGTTGCCGCCGCTGTTTGCCAACTGGCGTACGCTCAGTTCGGCATCCCCCAGGTAGTATTGCCACTGCTGACCGGCTGCGGCGTTTACCCTGTATTCGCCAATGCCGTATTTTCCGTAGAGGATCAATGTGGTCTCCCCGTTGCTGGCGACGATGAGCGGTTTGCCGAATGAGCCGTCCAGTGTGTAGGTGACTGTTATTGGTACGCCTTCCACAAACGCTACAGCTCGTACTCTTTGGCCTAAGCCATCGTACTGCATCTCGGCTTGCACCACGTAGTCATTCCCATCATGGTTTTCAATTCGAATCAGGTCATGCGCCTGGTTGAAACTGTAGCGCGTTTCGCC
>JAJRXG010000358.1 GCA_024276375.1 Bacteroidota bacterium
AACATCGGATGTATGATCTCCTTTTGAAAGGTATAACTATCATGCAAATTATCTGATAATTCGACAAACCGCTCGGCCATATCAACTGGTAAGAACCCCTTCATCCCGGTCACAAATTTTTGATTGCCAAACAGTTCATGAACCGCTGAACGCACCTCTTCATCGGTGTATATTCCCATACAACCTAATTTCTATTGATATTGGCGGCAAATATAGTCTTTGTATTCGGCTATCGTCATGGATGCGAAAATCTATCCTCTCCAACTTTGAGTCTCCCAAAGATATCACCTAAACCTAAAGACTTATAAATGTCTCGATTTTTATAACTAATTACATCCATCACAGTGTAAAAATCAATCCACAATCAACCTTCGATCCTTGGGGAACTTTACTTCATATTCCATCAGCAACTTCTGAGCACTCTGAGGCTCTAACTTCAATGTCCAGACAAGACTTCCAGTGTCCTTATTAAGAATAGCATTTGTCTTTTCCTTGAGATCTACTTTGATATCACTTGTTTTAGAGATTGGATATTGATCCATTGAATAGCCCTCCACGACCTAATATTCGTATTAATCATCCGTTAACGAATAGATAAATGATATAATAATATGTTTCTTTGTCTTTTTATACTCTTCTATGACTGAAACGGCAGAAAGAATCGCCTATCGATCGGCAGCGGACAATTATGTTTTCAATAGACAACTCCGTGCTTATGAACTGACTCAAGATCATATTCGCGGTACTGTATTGGAGATCGGTAGTGGTGATGGATACGGACTCAAACTCCTTGCCCCGAGAGCTGAAAAATACATCGCATTAGACAAATACGAGACCTCTATTGACATGGATTTGCATCCAAATGTCGATTTTGTCCAAGCAGTTGTTCCTCCCCTTACAGGTATAGAAGATCAACAGATAGATGTAGTCGTATGCTTTCAGGTAATCGAACATATTAAGAATGACAGATTGTTACTCTCCGAAATAAAGCGCGTTCTACGACCCGGAGGTCGCCTCTATATGACTACACCCAATATCAAAATGACCCTGACCCGCAACCCATGGCATATACGAGAATATACGCCTCAAGCGTTTAAGGAATTAATCAGCCTATCGTTTGAAACTTTTGATTTGAAGGGTATTTATGGAGATCCACTGGTGATGCAATACTACAACGAACATAAAGCCTCTGTCCACAAGCTTATGAAATACGATATTCTAAATCTTCAATATCGCCTGCCGCGTTGGATGCTCCAGATACCCTTTGACATATTAGACAAAATGAATCGCAACAAATCACATAAAGCCAATCCGGGACTACTGGATAAGATCTCTTCAGCCAACTTTAACCTAGAAGAGGTCTCCGATACTTGTCTGGATTTTTACTTGATGGCACAAGCCTAAAGTCCTTTATTTATACCGAAAAAACATGACATTAAACAAAGTATTAAAAATCTCCGGAGCAATTATCTTTCTCATTGCATCCATTGTATTTTTTCTCTCTGCAGAACGTACCGGCAGCCTTTGGGACTGTGGTGAATTTATCCTGGGAGCATATAAGCTACAAGTTGTTCACCCTCCGGGAGCTCCACTTTTTATGCTTGTCGGTAGATTGTTTGCTTGGATTGGAGATATGGTTTCTTCCGATCCATCAACGATTGCCTTTGCTGTAAATCTTATGTCCGGTCTTGCGACAGCCGCAGCAGCTACTTTTGTAGGGTGGACTACGATTCGTTTGTCTTCATTGTTTTTTGGTTCTCGTCAAGAACAAGTTTATGATTTGCCAACGGCCATAGTATTGATCAGTACCGGTATTGCAGCTGGATTGGCAACTGCATTTAGTTCTTCGATATGGTTCTCAGCCGTCGAAGGGGAAGTATATGCCATGTCCACCATGTTTACTACCTTGACATTGTGGGCTGTTGTAAAGTGGTACACACTTCCCAAAATCAATGACAAGTGGATTGTGTTTGCCGCCTATACGGCAGGGTTATCCATTGGCGTTCACTTGTTGAGTCTCTTGACTTTTCCGGCTTTAGCCATATTGATTTATGCGCGCAAAGCGAAAAATACCAACCTTTGGGGTTTTGCTAAGGCTGCGGCAATCGGTGCCCTCCTCATTCCATTGATTCAAAAATTGATCGTTACGGGCATTCCCACGCTATGGAACAACTTAGATATATTTTTAGTCAACAATCTTGGCCTTCCTTTTCACAGTGGATTGATCCCTACGATACTTATCTATGCAGGGCTTATCTACTTTGGATATCGATATGCAGTAAAAAAGAACAATCGGAATCTCGAGCTTTTTGTAATGGGGTTTTTAATGACGGTTATTGGATTTTCAACCTTTGGGACCATCCCGATTCTCGCCAATGCAGACACTCCAGTCAATATGAACGTTCCCAGTGATGCTTCAAGAATTCTTCCGTATTTGAATCGAGAGCAATACGGCGAGCGCGCCTTGCTCTACGGACCTCATTATGAAGCCACTCCCATCAAATATGATCGAAAACCCCGCAAGGGTCGCGTTTCATTTCCTCCGTATTATGACGCAAAGAAGGATAGCCAATACGTCCTCGTAGATGAAAAAATATCCCCTCAGTATAAGAGTTCTGATAAAATCCTTTTCCCCAGAATTTCGCATTCTGAGATGAACAGACCCGCTCTATACAGACAATGGTATCAACACATATTCAATGGAGATCCCAAACCGAGTTTTGCTTTTAACCTAGCTTTCTTTTTTAAATATCAGCTAGGGTGGGTATATACGAGATACTTCATGTGGAACTTTGTAGGCAAACAAAACGGCCACCAAGGTTTTAGTCCTTGGAACAAGTCATCGGGACATTGGGCTTCCGGAATCCCTCTGGTGGATGAAGCCAGATTGTATGAGATGGATCAACTTCCCGACTCTATGAAAAGAGACCAATCCAACAATTCTTACTATTTCTTACCACTCATCTTTGGTCTGATTGGCTTATTTTTTCATGCGTCCAAATCAAAAGATGAATTCTATAGTCTGCTCGTATTATTTTTAATCACAGGAGTGGGATTGATCATATACTCCAATAGTCCACCCAATGAACCTCGAGAGCGCGACTACGTCTTTATAGGATCCTTCTTTACATTTTGTATTTGGATCGGGATGGCCATTCCGGCCATATTTTCTATGTTGAAACAACGTGTGAATCTCGGGGCAATGCCGGCAGCCGCGATCGCCGCTTTTCTGGTATTAAGTGCCCCGGCGATCATGGGCTTTCAGAACTTTGATGATCACAGTCGAGCAAACCAATATGCTTCCAGAGATTATGCCAAAAATTTCTTGAATTCACTAGACCAAAACGCCATCATCTTCACTTATGGAGACAATGATACCTATCCTCTCTGGTATGTACAAGAAGTAGAAAATGTACGTAGAGATGTACGCATTGTCAATTTAAGCCTGATCGCTGTAGATTGGTATATCAACAAGTTGAGACGCAAAGTCAATGATTCAGAACCCATCAAACTGACGATTCCGGCAGAATCATACCGAGGCAATAAACGCAATCAAATCCCTTTCTTTGATGGTGGCAAAGAAGAACGACCCTTACCTTTGGTTAATGTCCTCAAGTTTATCGGCGAAAAACATGCCGTGGGTAGTTCCTCTATGCAATTCGAATCCTACATACCCACGCACGAATTCTTCATCCCTACGGATTATGAGGCAGCCCAACGACTCGGTATGTACAATCCCGGCGATTCTGTCGCCATCGAAAGCGAGATGCGCATCACTTTCCCTAAAAGCAAGCAATGGCTCACAAAGGATGATTTGGCAATACTGGATGTTATCGGATCCAATATCTGGGATCGCCCTATTTACTTTGCTACCACTTGCAAGAATAGCAAGTTGCTCGGCATGAATGACTATATGCAATTTGAAGGCTTGGCGCTGCGCATCGTCCCAATTAAAACGCCTAGTGACAAGTCTTTATCCATCTACGGAAGTGGCCGGGTCGCTACAGAAAAGGCCTATGACAACATCTATAACAAGTTTGTTTGGGGAGGTTTTGACAAAAAAGAGCAATATGTAGATCATTCCTTTGCTGCCGCAGTGCAAGCGCACCGTATGGTCATGATGCGCACTGCCGAAGCCTTGCTGGCAGAAGGAAAGCGTCTAAAAGCTATTGATATTATTGATAAATATTTTGAAGGGTTTCCACATATGAACTTTCCCTATGACGCCTCTACTGCTACATTCCTCAACCTCTATCTTCGAGCCGGAGAACAAGAAAAAGCCAAAAAACATATGCGCATACTGGCGGAGGAAACGGCGGATTATCTCGAATTTTATAACAGCATCGATCCCGATGTGCTACAATCTTCCTTTGCCCAAGATTTTGCCTTGAGACAACGTACCGTTAATACAATCAACAATCTCTTGGGCGTTGTTAAGGATCAAGAGTTTATAAAAGAAATACAAGGGATTTTGGCGCCTTATACTGCCGTGCCAATACCCAATTAAAAATCGAATTATGAGTCATCTAAGTATTGCTATCGGAGGAGATCACGCGGGATTTGAATATAAAAAATCCATTATCGCTTTTCTTGAGCAACGCAATATTGATGTGATAGACAAAGGGCCTTCCTCCGATGCCTCAGTCGATTATCCGGATTATGTACATCCTGTCTGCGAAGCCATAATTGACAATACTGTGACACTGGGTATTTTGATCTGTGGAAGCGGCAATGGAGTGGCCATAACGGCCAACAAATATGCAGCAATCAGATGTGCTCTGTGTTGGCAACCTGATCTTGCAGCACTAGCACGCCAACACAACAATGCCAATACCTTGGCTTTGCCCGCTCGATTTGTTGACTTAAAAACCGCCATAGAAATCGTTGAAGCATTTCTCAACAATTCTTTTGAAGGAGGAAGACATCAGAGACGAGTTGATAAGATTCCCATCCCCTCATGTTGTTGATCCAATGAAATATACTCTTGCTCCTTCTTATCATGACTTTTGATTTAAGAAGCCACATATCAATCTAAAAAAAAATATAAGCATGCGGTTTTATCTTTTCCTTGCGGGTCTCCTCTTGATCAATCTATCATATTTGTCTGCTCAATATGCCAATCATAAGATGATTCCCGACACAACGATTGGTATCACACAAGATCTAGATGATTGGTCTTACATATTGAGTACCACCATCACCGCAACTGACCTAAGGGAACATATATTTGCGCTGGCATCAGACGACATGCAAGGTCGTGAGACCGGAACCCCGGGCAATGACAAAGCAGCTCAATATATATCCAACAAATTTGAAAAATTAAAACTACCCAAAGTCGGACCGAACGGAGAGTACAGCCAACATGTTGCATTTACTTTTGTTTCTTGGAAATATTTTGTCGTATCAATTGATGATACGAACTACCGCCATCTCAGAGATTTTATCGCTTTCCCTCAATGGAGTGAAGACTTGATAGTGGACAATGAAAAAGTGGTATTTGCAGGATATGGTATAGATGACAAGGCGTACTCCGATTATAGCAGTATCGATTGTAGAAACAAAGTGCTACTGATCTATGATGGTGAACCAATCGATGAAAACGGGATATCTCTTATCTCCGGTACAGAAAAACGTACTCAATGGAGCCTTGATTGGAAAAAGAAAAGCGTCGCCGCTAAAGCTCATGGTGCCAAAACACTACTGATCGTCTCCAATGACCTCAAGGGTTTGGTCAATCAAAATCGTCGGTTTCTGATCAATCGAATCACCCAACTGGGAGATCACAGCCATGATATCATAAATGGTGTAAATACCATCTTTATCACCCCAAAAATGGCAAAAGCCATTCTTGGAAATAAAACATCCCGAGTAATAGAAATGAGAGATCTATTAAAAACGGGAAAAAAGACATCGGACTGGATTGTGGCTGACAATGCGGTATCAATCAATCAAAAAGTGAAGCGTGAAGTCCTACTGGGTCAGAACTTACTAGCTTATATAGAAGGGACAGATCTAAAAGACGAGATAGTCATTGTATCAGCTCATTATGACCATGTAGGAATCAAGGGCTCCGAGGTTTACAATGGTGCAGATGACAATGCCTCAGGTACAAGCACAGTACTTGAAATAGCAGAAGCATTGCAAGTCGGCAAACTCATGAAACACGGTCCTCGCCGCAGTGTTCTGTGTCTCTTAATGACGGGTGAGGAGAAAGGTCTCCTAGGCTCTCAATACTACACGGCCAATCCTGTTTTTCCACTTGAGAAGACCATCGCAGATATCAATATAGACATGGTCGGCCGAAGAGGCACCGAGTATCAAGACAGTGATATACCTTACAACTATGTGATCGGTTCTGATCGCCTGAGCATGGATCTCCATAGGATCAATGAAACCGTCAATCAAAAATACAGTCAGATACTACTTGATTATAAGTACAATGATGAAGCTGACCCCAATCGATTTTATTATCGATCAGATCACTACAATTTTGCTCTCAAGGGCATCCCTTCCATATTCTTCTTTAATGGTGTTCATGAGGATTACCATCGCTTGACAGATACACCTGACAAGATAGATTTACAATTGATGGAGATACGAGGTCGGCAGATTTTTCACCTCATCTGGGCTCTATCCAATCGAGATCAACGCATCCTACTCAATCAAAACATAACGTCACCCTAAAACGACATTCCACACCCTATCGGCGAACCCGGTGGCAAGTCTTTTGCTTTGGGTATAGATATATCATCGGGGTCTTCTTGAGCGCGGTCTAAAAGATACTTCAGTCGTCTAGTCTGTGCATCATCTTTTTGTAGGTACTGGCGATCAATGTAGGCAACAGTCGATTGAACAATGGCCGCAACTGATGGATCCACCGATGGATTGATTGTTTTTTCCAACAAATGCATCAGATACGTATGCCTTACGATGGACTCGATGACCGCGCTATAGGCATCACGAGTGGATTGCTCAAACAAGTGGTCTGCAACATTATTGAGATATTCTTCGAGTGACATGGGATGTCCTTGTGTCGCATGATGACGATGGATGCGCGTCAATCGATCTTTGTGCGTTATGAGACCTATGGCCGTATGTGCATAACTCTCCACAGGAGCCAATGCATCAAAGGCTAGATTCGTTCTCCCCTCAAATGTCTCTCTATCCCTACTGTATCCGAAGGCCGGTGGCGCAATCAACGACAACAAATGATCCGGCAACCTCAATTGAGAAGCCGTCAGCGTGTTGAGAATCGACCGAATCGCCGCTCCTTGTGTATTGATATCTATAGGTGTCGTCTCGTGAACCAACGCGTCTCCTTTGACATAGTATTGATAATTCATACCGCCGATCAACTTGGCCGTTGCTTCTACTTGATAACGATGCATGAGATATACAGGTACTAACACCTTCTCCAATTCAGACAGTGGACTTCCTTCAGGTATGCTGTTCTCTCCCATACGACGTAGGGCATTTTGGCGTAAGCCCATCAAGCGATCCAACTCATCGACCGGAGAGCTTCCGTTGTCCCAGAGATGTGCCAGCGCATGTGCACCACCAAGTGGACGAGCATCGCGATCAGAAATAAAGCGAAAACCCTCCTTCTGGCTCTCTACAATAATATCATTGAGCGCGTCATCCTCAACAACATCATCAGCAAAATCCGAATAACCATACAAGATTGTCCTCTTGTCCCAGTCCCCTATTTTGGTATCATAGGCCTGCGTCAGGTCTATCGTTCCATCGCGATTGAGGACAATGTAAGGATGGGGATAATCCATCACAGAACTTCGATTCTGAGTGCTCGAGGCAAAATTGTGTGCCAATCCGATCGTATGCCCTACTTCGTGCGCTGCCAATTGTCGCAATCGCGCCAATGCCATTTCTTTCATTCTATCACTTTCGTGTTCTCCACCTTTATAAGGGGACAAAATACCTTGAGCAATCAAAAAATCCTGTCGTACACGCAAGGATCCCAACGATACATGCCCCTTGAGTATCTCGCCTGTCCGCGGATCAGTAACTGTCGCCCCGTAGGACCATCCTCGCGTACTCCTGTGCACCCATTGGATGACATTATAGCGTATATCCATCATATGTGCTCCCGCAGGCAATTCCCTTACCTGAAAAGTCCCCTTCTCATACCCCGCAGCTTGAAATGCCTGATCCCACCAGCGTGCTCCTTCCATCAATGCAGACTTAATGGGCTCCGGACAACCCGGATCAAGATAATATATGATAGGTTCTACAGCCACACTTATAGTAGCATTAGGATCTCTCTTTTCAAGGCGATGCCGCTTGATCCATCGCTTGGTCAAAGGCGCCTCTATTGGTGTGGCATAATCCATATAAGCCATCGCATTAAATCCACTGAATGGATGAAAAACCCTCGGTTTATACTTGCCGTCCGGCAAGCGTACAAAACTATGGTGTTGACGTATGGTCACGATCTGAGCACTAGGTGTAACGCTCCTGATATACCGCCCTTTGGCGTCGCCTTCAAATGTCAGCAGCACTTCAAATTCAGTATTGTCGGGAAACTGCATCGTCCCTTCTGCCCATACCGCTGATCTGCTTTTGTCTAATTTATACGCACCCTGTTGCGCCATTTTTAACCGGCGTGCTACACCATGTGCATCCCGAATCAGAAAAGGAGTAAAGTCTATTTTATACTGACCGTGTTGGTCGGATTCTATCTTAAATGCTCCCAGCACTGATTGAGCAAAAGCATCTTGAACCGCTCTTCTCTCCAACTCGTTTTGGCTTAAGGCACGGTAATCCATGTTCGGTTGAATGAGAAATATCTTATTGCCCAATTTCTTCCAGTACACAACCTTCTCTTGCCCAAGTTGACCTCTATCCAACCCAATATCATTAGAACCCACTCCCGCCGACAACGATGGAACATACAAAAATTCATGATCGAGATCACCGTGATTGATATATAGAGCGATCTTGCCATCCTCCTCATTATATTCATAATCAACAAAGCCCTTTTGAATCTGAGCCATCCCCATTTGAAAAGTAAAAAAGAGTCCACAAAAGAAAATTACCGTGCGCATTTGTATTTTTTGATTTTAGAATACTAAGATAGTAAGGTTCATTACTATACACCTCCTTGACTTTAAGTCAAGGAGGTGTAGAATTAATATATTGCACAATATCGTTATTGTTTAGGTAACATAAGCGAAGGGTTTGCTCTCAGGCATCACAATCACCACCTTCCCCATCGTCACACCAGATTGGAATCTCCTTATAGCCTCAGGAAGATCCTCAAAATCAAAGTGATGCCCAATTATCGGCCTTGCGAGTTGCATCGCTGACAATTCATCCATCATCTGATGCATCAAGTCAATGTGATCAAATAGATAGATGAGGTTAAAGGCCATAATCGACTTGTTCTCGGCGATCATATTTTGTGGATCAATCCTTGGGCGTGTCAGATACTTGGGTATGAGTCTAAAGTAATTGGGTCGCTCACTGCGCGTGGTATAATGAGCACTGCCAAATACTATATGCCGACCCATCGCTCCCAACCTATCATAACCGATCTTCATGATCTTACCACCTATGCTCTCCATTATCAAATCAAGATTCCTGCCCGCCAAAGCCTGTAACAACTCATTGCTAAACGTCCGAGGGTTTCTAACAATACCG
>JAJRXG010000359.1 GCA_024276375.1 Bacteroidota bacterium
ATTGAAGAGTATTTTTAGATAAACTGTACAATGTGAATAATATATTGCACTTTATTGGTTAGTAATGCGAGGTGGGGAGGATTGATACGTTGCGCTCATCAAGGGAGACTATATATGAGGAGTTCTTAAACATATGAGGACATAGGCGTACCGGAGCAATATGCAATTTTGTGTTATTTGTTATACACGCCTGCGCAATACGAATCCGAGCAGATCACCAACTTACCGTATCTTGCAGTTCCAATGAAAGAGACGGACTTGACCAAGATATTGGAAGTAGAACATTTGCAAATCTCATTTGAGCACAATGGGGTATGGTCAGAGGTTGTGCGGGACATATCATTTGAGTTAAAGAAGGGACAATCCTTGGGCGTAGTTGGAGAGTCGGGATCCGGCAAGACTGTCGCAAGTCTGAGCATTTTGAATCTCCTGCCTTCTTCCGGCAGCAAATCTTCGGGTCGTATCTCAGTGCAGATAGATGGTCAATCGATCGATATGTTGGAGCTTGAAGATCCTATGATTTATGAGATTCGAGGCAAGCGCATCAGTATGGTGTTTCAGGAGCCCAGTAGTCGATTGAATCCAGTGCGCAAATGTGGAGACCAAGTAAAGGAAGTCTTGGAAGTCCACAATATTGGTCTGCCTTCAGAGCGTCGAGACATGGTCAGGAGCTATCTCAAGAAAGTAGCTCTCGAGGACATTGATCGCATATACAATGCGTATCCATATGAACTGAGTGGAGGACAATTGCAACGTATCAATATCGCCATTGCCTTGATTACAAAACCCGATATCATCATTTGCGATGAACCCACCACAGGATTGGATGTAACGACACAAGCGGAGATATTGGCATTGTTGGATACGATTGTAAAGGCCGAAAATATGGCAATGCTTTTTATCAGTCATGATCTCGATGTCGTTGCGAGCATATGTGACTCGATAGTTGTTGTAAAGGATGGCATCATCATAGAATACGGCCATCTCCCTGCAGTATTTCACCGTCCCAAGGAAGCTTATACACGTGCGTTATTGGCATGCAAACCAAGATTGGATGAAAACCAATATGCACTACCGACCATATCGGCAGTGATTGATGGATCCTACAAGCGACAGTTGCGTAATAAAAAAAGCATCATATCTGATCGTATTTTGGAAGTTAGGGATTTGACTGTTTCGTTTTGGGTAGGCCGCTCCGGATTTCTGTCAAAGGATAGGAAAATTAATGCAATTGATGGCATCTCATTTTCAGTAAATAGAGGTAGTGCATTGGGCATCGTCGGTGCCTCGGGATCCGGCAAATCTACTTTGGCTCATTGCATCGCGGGTCTGATCCGTCCCGATGCGGGAACATTGGAGTGGGCAAATCGACCGTATGATCAAGAGAAGTTAAAAAGGGACACATCATTGAGAAGGTCAATACAGATGATCTTTCAAGATCCCTATAGCTCATTGGATCCGATTATGACCGTTGGAAAAGCCGTAGAAGAACCCATCCGGTATCATCACATTGTTCCTGGAGAGGAGCGTCTGAAATACGTCGAAGACTTGTTTGAAAAAGTAGGTTTATCCCGATCTCATATGAATCGCATGCCTCATGAGTTGTCCGGAGGACAGCGACAAAGAGTGTGTATAGCACGTGCATTGGGAGTTAGACCGGAGTTATTGATCTGCGACGAATCTGTAACTGCTTTGGATGTATCCGTTCAAGCCCAAATATTGAATCTTCTGGATCAATTGAGCGCGGAGTTAGAACTAACAGTGATTTTTATAAGTCATGACCTTTCGGTTGTGTATCAGATTTGTGATGAAGTCATTGTTCTCCAATCCGGACAAATAGTAGAAAGAGGTAGTATTGATCAAGTCATCGGTCATCCTCAAGATCCATATACCAGACAATTGATCCGTAGTATTCCCGGATTATAGGGTATGGTAAAGAGCATTGTTTGCTTATATTGTTATATCGGTGTTAGCGCTTTTATATCTCGACTTGATTGATCGAAGTATCCGGGTCAAATAGGTTATAGTCCAACAGTATATTGCATCCTACGGATCGCATTGGATAAATAAAAGATATTGATGATCAAGGACTAAATAAGAGCTTATTGCGGAATCTGACTATTATTACAAAAGAGAATGATTTAGGATGAGATTTGTTTTCTAGTGATAGTGGAGTATCAGTTTGGAGTGGGCTCAATATAATGGGATAAAAGCTAACTGTAAGGTGAACAAAGATATCAAAGGAAGTGTTGGATTGATGGGCGATGTCATATGAAAACGTTGATACAAAGGCTATAATAGAATAAGATATAAAAAGGGATAAATGGTTATTATTGAGGTAGGCGTCATTTTGGCTAAAAAAAACACTTTCCCCGTCATATTTCCGCTATTTTTTTCGCCGTAGCGCTGCTATGCTTCAAAAGTAACTACTCAGGTGGTATCAATTTTGGCTAAAAAAGGCTCTTTTTTCGC
>JAJRXG010000360.1 GCA_024276375.1 Bacteroidota bacterium
GATAGAGATTGCTCAGACAGGATTATATTGGTTGGAAGTAGGTGCTGCGCGATGTTCGTTGCGGGACAGCATCAATGTGACTTTTGATCCTGCATTTGTTTTGGATATAGGAAGAGATACGACCTTGTGTGAGGGCGAATCCTTAACACTTAATGTAGGTGTTGCGGTTGATGCATTAACATGGTCAACAGGCTCAACGGATGCATCCATCAATGTAGATATGGCAGACATATATGCGGTACAAGCTACGAGGGGATCTTGCATTGAGAGCGATACTCTTACAGTGTCCTATATTAGTCTAAATGGCTTGAACATTGGCGCTGATTCTACTTTGTGTGAAGGTGACTCATTGGTTGTAAATGCCAATCTGCCTGGGGCAGATAGTTATCAATGGACGGATTTAAGAACGGGCAATATTGTTTCTTCTGATGCTATGTTTACTATAAATCAGACGGGCAATTATAGATTGGTGGTATCAGTAGAACGATGCAGTACTCAGGATGAGATCAATGTCGTCTTCCATCCGGCTATTTTCTTTCAAGGGTTGGGTAGCGATACGACATTATGTCAAGGGGAGGTTCTGGATTTTGCATTTCCCAGTCTTCCGGATGTTGCCTTCTTATGGAACGATGGTGCAACCTTATCTGATTACAGTATATCTCAGAGTGGGCAATATTCTGTGAGACTTGAGAGAGGTGTATGCGTAGAAACAGATACAATTGAAGTCCTTGTGCAAGACTTACCGAGTATTGATTTGCCTGAGACTGTGAGCATCTGTGACGGGGACACTATTGTGCTGGATGCTATGGGAGATAGTTTTACCTATCAATGGAGTACAGGATCTATAGATCCGACCATTTTGGTACAGCAGGCGGGGTCTTATTGGGTTGAAGTATCTGATGGAAGATGTGTAGGATCGGATACGAGTCAGATAGTGGTCAGTATGTTACCTAATGTAAATATTGGTTTGGATACAGCCATTTGCAATGGAGAGGTGCTTACTATTGCTACTCAGGATCCCACGCTTTCTTATGAGTGGAATACGGGATCATCAGATGATCAAATCAGTGTGACAATGGCAGGAGCTTACAGTGTAACAGGAATGGATTCATTGGGTTGTTCCTCATCTGATACACTCCTATTGGCTGTGGAGGATACGCCTGTTTTTGCCTTTTCAGATACAACAGGTCTCTGTGATGGAGAGAGCAGTATATTGAGTGTTGATGTCCCCCAAGAATCAATAGTGTGGAGTACAGGATCTACTGGTACAAGTATAGTTGTCTCCAATGCTGCTGTAATCTGGGCGGAAGCAACCATAGGCAATTGTTCTTTTCGTGATAGTACAGCAGTAGTAGTACAAGCACTTCCAGTTGTTTCGCTCGGAGCGGACACGACGATATGTGAAGGGTCGGATTTTGTATTAGATGCCTCAAATCCCAATGCAAATTATCTATGGAGCACAGGAGAGACCACTGCGTCAATCTTAGTTACTGATCCCGGCGATTACAATGTATCGGTTGATATAAATGGATGCACGACTATGTCCAATATTCAGGTTCAGATAAATCCCACTCCTACTTTTGACTTGGGTGGCGATCAGTCGATCTGCGAAGGAAGTACTCTGACTTTAAACACTGGCAATCCGCAGTGGACGACAACATGGTCAAATGGAATGACGGGCGATGAGATCACGGTTTCAGCAGCCGGAACATATATAGCTACGGCACAATTGGGTGGTTGTGAAGGATCTGATGAGGTATCAGTTACGGTAGAATCTCTTCCGGAGTTTACCTTGGGTGAAGATATATCCGTTTGTGATCAGATCAGTACGACGTTGAGTGTAGATTTAACGGGTGTCAATGTAGTATGGAGTACCGGAGACAATGGATCTTCATTGCGCGTCAATGAGGCGGGCATATATACAGCGACGGCAACAACACCATTGGGATGTCAATATACAGATGAGATAGAACTTACCAATCGAACTTGTAGAAGATTCAGTCTATATAGACCCAATGCCTTTTATCCTTTTGGCAGCGAGGAGAATCGCCGATTTAGGGTGACACCTTCAGATCCTCAGAATATATTGGAATATGAGATAAGGATTTTTGATCGCTGGGGCAATTTGATGTATGAGTCACGAGATTTTAACGATGCATGGGACGGAAGAGCTCCGGGCCTTTCAGTCCAACCCGGCGTATATGTGTATAGTATAATGGTGCGATACTTTGATGATTTTGAGACAGATAGAACGCAGTATTTCAATGGTTCACTGACCTTATTGCGATAAAGCACCTTGGAAGATTGAGATGTTCCGTGACACTTCGTTATCTTAGCTTTCGACATCAATCAACCTGTATGGACAAATCAGCACTGCAACTAGCTCCGTCGTACTTCGATACCTATATAGCTCAAGCACCCGACCTGCCTATTCGGCAAGGGCTCAAATCAAACGGTCTTCCCCTCATAGAATATCACAGAGATACATGGTCACAAATGGGTTCCTATAGATATGCTCCGGGCAAATGGACGATCAATGAGATCATTCAGCATATCATAGATACAGAACGCGTGTTTAGCTATAGAGCCTTGAGGATCGCAAGGGGGGACGCAACCCCAATGCCGGGATTTGATCAGGATGTGTTTAATGAATATGTCGCTGCCAATGATCGACGTATTGCTGATCTTTTGAAGGAACTTATCGTCGTGCGTCAATCCACGATATGGTTGTATGATTCGATATCGGATGATGCCTTATTACGACAGGGTACAGCGTCTGGACTGACTATGAATCCACTTGCTCTTGGGTTTATGATCATCGGTCATTTGATCCATCATATTGGGATATTGGAAGAGCGTTATTATCCACATTTGAAGAAGAAGTGATTGGTGATAATTGACTCGGGAGTTGAGCACAAACTGTTCAAACACCTCTCCTGTCATCATGGATGGTCGAGTCGTTGTGCATCAACAACAGCAATCCCAACCATATCCACGATTTCTCTAACGCTTGCTCCCAGTTGCAAAATATGTACAGGTTTTCGCAATCCCAATAAAACGGGGCCAATCATTTCAATTCCGGCGACTTCTCCCAGCAAGTTATAAGCGATGTTGGCACTTGAAAGATTGGGAAATATCAATACATTAGCGCGATGGCCTGCCAATTTGGAGAAGGGGTGCATCTCTTGGAGCAGCTCCTTGTCTAGAGCCATATGGGCTTGCATTTCACCATCAACGATCCAATCCGGGTGACGTTGATGCAGTATCGCTGTGGCTTCTCTCATGAGTAAGGCAGATTCACCATGAGCCACAGAACCAAAGTTGGAATATGTCACGAGTGCTATACGGGGAACAATATTGAAAGAGCGGACTTGTTCAGCTACTAGTACGGCAATATCCGCAATGTCTGAAGCATCCAATTCGTGATTGATCGTCGTATCAGCAACAAATATTGGCCCTTTGCGTGTCATGAGTATATGCATACCGGCAATCTTTCCGACATTTTCGCGCGCCCCAATGATCTGTATTGCGGGACGTACTGTAGCGGGATAATTGCGTAGCAAACCACCGATCATTGCATCAGCATCTCCTTGTTCTACCATCATGGCACCATAGTAGCTTCTGCGCTTCATTTGGGCTTGAGCCTCCTGTTTAGTTATCCCTTTGCGCTGTCTCTTTTCAAACAGTATTTCGCCATATAGGTGAAGGCGCTGGGCTTCTTGGTCTGAATGAGGTGTAAAGGGATCTAATATGATTGCTTGGGGCATCTCTATACTATACTCCTCCATCAGGCCTTTGATGCGAGTCACATTGCCGAGTAGTATGGGATAGGCGATTTTCTCTTCGACGACTACTCTTGCAGCTTTGAGAACAGATACGTTTTCTGCATCTGCAAATACCACGCGTTTAGGATTTTGACGTGCTTTAGTCTCGATTACTTTGGTGAGCGTATTATCCAATCCCAATCGACTGGAGAGTTCAAACCGATAGGCATCCCAATCCTCAATGGGTCTAAGGGCAACTCCTGTATCCATTGCAGCTTTGGCAACTGCAGTTGCTACTTCTGTTATCAATCTCGGATCAACGGGCTTCGGAATAATATAATCACGTCCAAAAACTAAGTTGACATCACCGTAGGCTAAATTAACGATATCGGGTACGGGTTTCTTGGCTAAAAATGCCAGTGCTTTGACAGCTGCAATCTTCATCGCTTCATTGATTTCATGGGCTCTTACATCCAAGGCACCACGAAAAATATATGGAAATCCTAAAACATTGTTGACTTGATTGGGATAATCCGATCTACCTGTTGCCATAATACAGTCCGGCCTTGATTCAATAGCGTCTTCATAAGGAATCTCGGGAGTAGGATTGGCCATTGCAAAGATGATCGGATCAGATGCCATCCCTTGTATCATCTCTTTGTCGAGTACATTGCCTCTGGACAAACCTATGAATACATCCGCTCCTTTTAGTGCTGCAGCCAAACTTATATCCGCAGGAAGTCGATCATTGACAAATAGGGGTTTTTTACCGTCTAGGTTATCTCGATCCGGATGAATCAAACCCTTGCTATCAAACATAAAAATATTTTCTATACGTGCTCCCAAAGAGACGTACAACAAATTGCAGGATATGGAGGACGCTCCGGCACCACTAACGACAATTTTGGCATCGGAAATATCTTTACCCACTATCTCCAATGCATTGATTAACGCTGCTGCACTGATGATAGCCGTTCCGTGCTGATCATCATGCATGACGGGAATATTCAACTCTTCTTTTAGTCTTTCTTCTATTTCAAAACACGCAGGAGCTGAAATATCTTCCAGATTGATACCTCCAAAAGTAGGCTCCAAAATCTTGACGGTTCTTATAAATTCATCAACATCTGTGGTATTTAATTCCAGATCAAATACATCTATATCTGCGTATATCTTAAACAAGAGACCTTTACCTTCCATTACGGGTTTGCCGGCTTCGGGGCCGATATCTCCCAGACCCAGTACGGCGGTACCATTGCTGATGACCGCCACCAGATTTCCCTTGGCGGTATATTTGTAAACATCATCAATATTGTTTGCAATATCGATGCAAGGCTCTGCGACTCCGGGAGAGTACGCCAACGAAAGATCTCTTTGATTGGTTGTTGCCTTGGTTGGGATGACCTCTATCTTGCCGGGTCTTCCCTGGGAATGATATAGGAGGGCTTCGCTTCTGATGGATTTCTTGTCCATAAGGATATTTCTGTTACTATAAAAAGTAGTCCAAAATCCGACCTACTTACTTTGTCCTTGAATCTCACCTCAAAGATGCTCAAATAGCTTGATTTTATGACTTTATATCTGAGTTTCCTTACGCAATTGCCCAATGATGATCCAAGATCCCAATAGCGCCGGAATAAATAGAGAGAAACTACGAAACAATAGCGTAAAACTGGTGAGATACTCACTCCCTATTATGGTGGCCATAAGGGCACTTTGACTTATCTCAGCGACACCACTGGCTCCGGGACTAGGTGAAAAATACAGCAATAAAGATGCAACGGCTTGGATGGCTATGACAGTCCAGAAATCCACCTGCACGCCAAAAGATAATACCAATACATAGGCCATCACATACTTGTTGAAATACAAGACAACTGTCAACAAGAAGCTGTAGAGCATTAAGAAGGGATTTTGCTTTAGAAATTTCAAGTACTTATCTCTATAGAAATCCAATTTATCAATCAAAACATCACCTATAGATTCCAGTTTGGCGCCCCAGCCCTTACGGATCATATGAATGGATCTAATTGCTGTATTGACCAAGAGTTCTAGCAGTCGAGGCACAAATAGACCGATGAGTATAATGACGGCCATCGTGAGAAAGGCTCCAAATCCCAAACGAGTCAGTTGGGTTATAAAACCCTCAGGCATCTTATCACTTATCACATAAAGGGCCATGACTCCGGCCGTGGGGAAGAAAATAATTGTTGAGATCCAATTGTAGAAACTTACACCCACAGAATCGGATATAGCCACCCCATTGCGATAATAAATATACCATTGGGCTGGCCCTCCACCGGATTGTGATGGTGTCATAGCGCCCATAAAAACATTGGCCAAATTCGCTTTTATACTCGCCTTAAAAGGCGTCGCCGGAGATATTTTTTTGACAAATATGTGATTGCGATACCCTCCGACTACGAGATCAATTAACAAAAGCAACAGACTGAATAGTATGTATGGCCACTGGATTTGTGACCAGACTTCTAGCGTCTTGCCAGTGTTGGTATAAAGAAAAATCCCCAATAAAGATGCGATGGTGATACCCAAAAAGATGCTCATTCCTCTCCTGATGACCTTGGGATTGATCGATCGGGATGTATTCCATTGTTGTTGATTATTGGATTCCATATGTACTAATACCGCCTCCAACCAAGAAGAGATCCTTTCAACGACTTTTGGTGATAACGACGTGTAGAGCAAGGATCATGAGAGATAGAGTTGAGCCTCTGCCACGTATCATTGAGTTGGATCCACCAGCATACATTGCCCTGATCTAGTTGGC
>JAJRXG010000361.1 GCA_024276375.1 Bacteroidota bacterium
GATATCTAAATGTGGAATATCTAAAATCTCCTTCTTCATATTCATAACCGTTGTGCGCATCATCATAGAAGTAACTCACCTCGGATCCGATTTTAAAATACACTTTGAGCTCTACTTCTTGGATATTGAGTTCATCGACATATTGTTGGACGGGATAAAATGGAAGGATGGCTCCCGCCTTGACAAAAAACGGAAAAGTCTCAATGCTCAATGGTACTTCTATGGATCTACCCCCTCTCTTAACTTCACCCGTCCAGTAGTTGTACCATTCGCCGCGTGGCAGATATAGTTGCTTGGAGATAAGACCCTCTGTACTGACGGATGCAGTCAAGATATGCTCACCACAGATAAATTCGTGATCGCGATCCAAGGTATTGACATCTCTCTGATCATAAAATGCAATGGGCAGCAATATCGGCCTTCCTGTCTTGTGGTGTCTAAAGAAAGCCGTATAATGATAAGGCAACATCCGGTACCGCAATTCAACGGCCTTTCTAAAAAGATCCAATGCCTCATCACCAAAAGACCACGGCTCCTGATCACCATCATCTTGCGCGCTATGTACTCGGCAAAAAGGGTGAAAGATCGCTAATTGAATCCATCTGACGAACATCTCAGGCGTGGGTTTGCCAATAAAACCACCAATGTCAGACCCTGCAAATGATATACCACTGATCGCCAAACGCTGGCATTGCACATTGGCTAACCAAATGTGTCGCCATGTCGCAAGATTGTCCCCTGTCCATACACAAGAATATCGCTGTAACCCCGAGTATCCCGATCTTGTGATGATGAGCCCTCGTTTATTGGCTCCGTATTGCTTGACTCCATCATACGTGGCTCGAGCCATCTGCATACCATATATATTGTGTGCCTTGCGATGGCTACATGGATGACCATCATAGTCGAAGAGCACATCATCGGGCATGGTCTTAGACTCCACTTCAAACACTGCGGGTTCGTTCATGTCATTCCACACACCTGCCACTCCAATATCTTGTACCAACTCCTTGTATAATCCTGACCACCAAGTTCTCACTTCTGGCTTGGTAAAATCCGGAAAGTAACAAGCTCCGGGCCAAACTTTTCCTTCAAAATAAGGCCCATCCAAGCGCTTGCAGAAATAATCGTGTTCTATGCCTTGTTGAAATATCTCATAATCCTGATCAATCTTAATACCCGGATCAATAATCACCATAGTCTTAAAACCCTGTTCTCGCAAATCCGAAACCAACCCTTTGGGATCTGGAAATCGCTCTTTGTCCCAAGTAAAACATCTAAATCCGTCCATATAGTCTATGTCGAGATAGATGGCATCACAAGGTATCTTATGCTTACGCATCAACGTCGTCACCTCTCGTACTTCGGACTCTGGATAATAGCTCCACTTACATTGTTGAAACCCCAGTGCCCACATCGCCGGCATATCTGCTGTCCCCGTCAATTGAGCATAGCGGATATTGACATCCAATAGCTCCGGCCCAGCTATAAAGTAGTAGTTCATCTCTCCTCCATGCGCCCAAAAACTGGATGCATTGTCGCGCTCCTTGGCAAAATCAAAAAATGTGCGGAAGGAATTGTCGAAAAATATACCATATCCTATACCACTGTGCAAGCCATAGTAAAATGGAACATTCTTATACAGTGGATTGCTATCATACTTATATCCATAAGAATCTGTCCCCCAATTTTCATATCGCTTGCCCCTAAGGTTCAACTCCGAAGGCTTGTCACCCAAGCCATAATATCGCTCTTGCGGATAGACATCCTTAGACATCTGTACGATATCATTGCCGGTGCGCTCTGAGACCTCCCAATGAAATCCCTTTTCGTCACTATTGATCACAAACCCCGTCCGATCCAAAAAAGTACACTTGAGGTCTGCCTTGCTAATCTGACACTTTAAAACCGAGGTCTGAAGAATCAAATGCGCTTCATTTTCTATAATGTTGACAGATCCCGGATGCTTGCTAAAACCCTCATCGATGGCATATGAAAAATCCCGCTCAAAGTATCCTCCGGTAGCAAATCTGACTCTAATGATCGTGGGTGTATAAGCTTCGACTCTCAGTATAGTCCCATTGTTGTCACGACAATCCAATCTTCCTTCCTCCCAGGAATAAGACTCAAGTGCTCCCGCATAATGTTCTACATTGGTCATAAATGAGTATGGCTATTGATTTAATCTATTTAAGTTTATATGTTATAATCAGTGGTAAATACTTTATTTACAAGGTCAAACTCTCTCTTTCAATGGCATAACCATTGCTGTGATATAACACACTGATGTACTGCGGAGTCAATGACATGACGATTACCTTTCAATATTTTTTCACAATGACTTCGATATGCACTAGACAAAAAATAACGCGCTTTCACACCGCTCTTATCCTTGCAAGAGCATTTCGAGCCGCAAACATATATTTTGTTATGCGAATAATTAAGCCCACAGGCCAAATAGTATATCGAAATACACAATTTTTGATGCAATCACTTGCCAATAACAGTTCCTGATGGAATGGCACGGTTCTTTTTGATAATCACAATTCCATCGCGGATACAATAATTATCATCCTCAAAGTCTTCCAATCCCTCCTGCCCTAAGATCCTGCAATTATTGCCAATGCGTGCGTTCTTGTCTATGATTGTATTTCTGATGACACAATGATCACCAATACCGAGGAGCTCATGCTCGGGATTGCGTTGCAACTCGGTAAGTGATTGATAATAATCAATACCCATGATGATACTATCTCTGATAGAAGTACCGATACCGATCCTAGAGCGAATCCCAATTATACTATGATTGATTTCATCTGCATGGATGATACACCCTTCTGATAGCAAGGTCTCGTTCATTCGAGTCCCGAATATTTTGGATGGAGACAACATTCGTGCGTTGGTGTAAATCACTTTTTCATTGTCAAATAAGTTAAACTCGGGCAAGGATTCCGCGAGCCTGATATTGGCTTTAAAAAAGGAAGCTATCGTTCCTATATCACTCCAATATCCACCAAACGGAAAACTCTTGACCGAATACGCATCACTCTCAACAGTATAAGGGATAAACTCCTTGCCAAAATCGGTTGCTTCCGGCTTTTCGCCAAATAGACGAGACAAAATACCTCTTGTAAATACATAGATTCCCATAGAGGCTAAGTATTCCTTGCCTTGATCGATAAACGCTGTGTCAACATCAGACTTCCATGAATCAAGCAGATTCGGCTCGGGTTTTTCAATAAATCGTTCGATTGATCCGTCTCCTGCCGCTTTCAGAATCCCAAAACCGGGAGCATCGTCTCGTACCACGGGAATCGTCGCCACAGTAACATCAGCTTTGTGATCATGATGATACTGTAAGATCTCAGTAAAATCCATCTGATACAATTGATCTCCCGACAATATCATCACATATTCAAAATCATGGCGATCCAAGTGTGAGACCACTTGTTTTACAGCATCCGCTGTGCCTTGAAACCACTCTTTGCTTTCAGGTGTCTGCTCCGCAGCCAAAATATCAACAAACCCCTGGGAAAAACGATCAAATTGATATGCATTCTTGATATGCCGGTTCAGAGAAGCGGAGTTGTATTGTGTCAATACAAACATCCGGTTGATACTGGAGTTGAGGCAATTGGATATCGGGATATCGATCAACCGAAACTTTCCGGCGATCGGAACTGCCGGTTTAGATCGATGTCCCGTGAGTGGGTACAAGCGAGTTCCTGCTCCGCCTCCCAGAATTACTCCTATGGTATTATGTGCGATCATAAGTCGGGTGTTAGTTGGTTATAAATATCAATATATTCTTGCGAAGATTGTGTCCATGAGAAATCTTGTTTGGTGGCCTTGAGCCGTGTTTTTTTGTATTTCTTCTTGTCTTTGTACAGATGTAGTGCACGAGCCATTGCATGTGTCAAATCCTCAACACTGTCATAGGCAAATGCGATACCACAGCCTTCTGACTCATAATCCACTACGGTATCTTTAAGTCCACCGGTCATCCGTGCGATGGTTATGGTACCATATCGCATAGCAAACATTTGATTGAGACCGCAGGGCTCAAATCGCGATGGCATCACCAAAAAGTCTGAAGCCCCATATACTTGATGTGCCAAAGCTTCATTGTACCCGATGTAGCATCCTACCCGTTCCGAAAATCGATCTCTCAATCCCTGTACCAACTGCTCTATGTAGGGATCTCCAGAACCCAAAATGTAAAAATTGACAAATCCAAATCTTCCCAAAATCCGCTCAATCGCAGGTACCAGCAAGTCTCCACCTTTTTGATGCGCAAATCTCCCGATAAATGAAATCAATGGAATCCCCTCGAGGTGATACAGATCATTGATCAATGCAGCTTTGTTGAGCTTCTTAAAACGATCCCAAGTATTGGTGAGCTGGTATGACAACAGTGCGTCCGTTCTGGGGTTCCATACATCGGTATCTATACCATTGAGTATGCCCGAGAATTTCTCCGGTTGTTGCTCACTCATAAATCGCAAAGAGGGAAGACTCTCCTTCAATTCTTCTAAATAAGTCGGAGACACGGTATTGACGTGATCCGCAAATCGCATCGCCGCAGCCACAGCATCCATCTGACCATCCCAATCGATACATTGACTCAATGTGGCATCAAATGGAGGGAGCAAATCTCGCCGATCCCAAGTATATCGACTGTTGTAAGCTCCATTGTGTATCGTATAAAATACAGATGTACTCCTGAGATGCTGATATCGATCCACTTTTTTGACCATAAATGGAATAAATCCTACCTGATGATCATGACAATGCAATAGATCAAAGGATATCGCACCTTTGGACAGCCATGTAAGCACCGCACGCTGAAAACTTGCATTGCGCTGCGCTTCGTCCCTATATCCAAACCCATCTTCATCAAGGTAAATATTAGACCGGTCAAACAGACCCGGTATGTCCACGCAGAAATACGAATAAGGTAAAACGCCCTCTTTCAATTGATATACCGCAAAGCCTATTTTCTTGCCCTCTAGTAAAAAATTGCCTTCAAAAATATCTCTGAGATTGTGTTCTTCGTACCAGGGCAACTGATACCGCGGCGTGATCACCGAAGGCTTCCAACCATGTGCTTCCTGATACAAGGGCAACGATCCCACAACATCGGCCATGCCTCCTGCCTTGGCCATAGGATAACATTCTGTAGATATGTGTAATACCCTTTTCATAATTTAAATTTTAGATATATCGCTCCCAAGGGCGGTACCGTGATACGGATAGAATGGGGTCTCCCATGCCAAGGCTTCTCCTCAGACTTTATACTTATGGCATTGCCTTGTCCTGATCCGTTGTACAGCGTAGCATCGCTGTTGAATATTTCGTTCCATTGACCCTCTTGTGGGACACCAATGCGATAATCTTCCATAACACCATCGGCAAAGTGGCAAACTACCAAGATAAGTTCATCCTTGCTCTTACGCAAAAAAGCAAGTACAGAATTGACGGAATCCTCATAGTCTATCCATTCAAATCCCCCATAATTAAAATCCTCCATATACAGTGCTTCTTCCTTGCTATAGAGTGTATTGAGATCTGCAATGCATCGGTTGACCCCTCGATGCGGTAGGTAGTCTAAGAGATGCCACTCTACGCCTACGTCTATATCCCACTCGGATGTCTGTGCGATGTCATTGCCCATAAACAACAACTTGTGCCCGGGATGCGCGTACATGTACGTAAATAACAATCTGAGATTGGCCATGCGCTGCCATGTATCACCGGGCATTTTATATATTAACGACTGCTTACCATGCACCACTTCATCATGAGAAAGCGGCAGTACGAATGACTCCGAATATGCATAGGCCATGCTAAAGCTAATCTCATTGTGATGGTATTGGCGATGTATCGGATCGCGCTCAAAATATCTCAGCGTATCATTCATCCAACCCATCATCCACTTAAATCCAAATCCCAGGCCTCCCGAATATACCGGACTCGTAACACCATTAAAGGCGGTTGATTCTTCAGCAATCATCATAATCCCTTGATGATCTGTATATGCTGTCTCATTGAGATCCTTTAAAAAGCCGATGGCATCGAGATTTTCATTGCCTCCAAATATATTGGGATCCCAAGCGCCCTCCTCTCTGCTATAATCCAGATAGAGCATGGAAGCGACAGCATCCACCCGTAGTCCATCGACATGATACTTATCCAACCAAAAATGCGCACAAGAGAGCAAAAACGATCGTACTTCCGGACGTTCATAATTAAAAATCAGACTGTTCCAATCCGGATGAAATCCACGCTTAGGATTGGGATGTTCATAGACACATGATCCGTCAAAATCCGCCAACCAGCTCTCATCAGATGGAAAGTGCGCCAGAACCCAATCCAAAATAACGCCAATGCCTGCTTGATGAAAGGCGTCCACTAGCATCATAAACTCCTGTGGTGTGCCAAAGCGACTTGTCGGCGCAGAAAATCCCGTCGTGAGGTAACCCCAAGAAGGAAAATATGGATGCTCCGTGACAGGCATCAATTCCACATGAGTATATCCCAGTTCTAAAACATAGGCCACCAACTCTTTGCTAAGTGCTCTATAGTCAAGGGATTCATGAC
>JAJRXG010000362.1 GCA_024276375.1 Bacteroidota bacterium
CAATCACACCTGTTTTGGTAAGGTGGTGGAAGGGGTTGACGTGATTGATGAGATTCAGGCAGGAGATGTCATCGAGAAGATCGTCGTTGTCGATTAGTTACGAGGATTGTTCCGCAGAGAATTCTACTCCTATTTACATTTAGACGCACACAATTGAACCGATGAATTCATACGTTATATCAGTAGTATGAGATTCATAAAGTGGAGTATTGGTATGGTCATGGTGTTGTATGTGGTGGCATGCACCTTGCTTTACTTTGGGCAGGATCATATCATTTTCTTTCCCGATCCACTACCCAAAGATCATGTGTTTCGGATGGGCGAAGAAGTTCGGATACCAGTTGATGAGGATGTGACATTGAGTACCTTGTTTATTGAGGCCGATGACTCTAAAGGGGCTGTCATATACTTCCATGGTAATCGGGGCAACAACCGTAGATGTATCCGTCAGGTGAAGAGTTTTGCTCCAGATGAGTATGACATTTTTATGCCCGATTATCGAGGGTACGGCAAGAGTGATGGCGAGATATGCAGCGAACAGCAGTTTACCAATGATGCCCAAAAGGTGTATGATTTTGTACGTCAGCGATATCCCGAGGAGCAAATACGTATCGTCGGCTACTCCTTGGGAACGGGATTGGCGAGTTATTTGGCCGCTCATAACAATCCTGCCAAGGTCATCTTGATTGCGCCTTATATCAGTTTTATTGACCTTAAAGACAGGTGGTCACGCTTCATCCCTGATTTTCTTGTCAAGTACCCCATGGACAATGCCCAAAACATCTCATCTGCACTATGTTCTTTTACCTTAGTGCACGGAACGCGTGACGAGGTGATTCCTTTTGATTCTTCCGAGCAACTATCATCAATCGATCCCGATAGGGTGCAATTGATTCGATTGGAAGGTGTAGGTCATCGGCAGGCCATTTTTAGCCGTCATGTCAGAGAAGCACTTCGGTTTGAATAAGGTGTAGTATCTCCTGTCAAATCTTGACGAATGGAGGGCGTACAATAGTAGCGGGCAATTGTTTCTTTCTGATTTGAATAAAGACTCTTGTTCCTTTTTTGTGGTGTGGTACATCTACATATCCCAGTCCTATACCGCGATTCAATGTAGGGGAGATGGTGCCTGAGGTGATCACTCCGATGCTCTGCCCGTCCTCGTTGAGGATGGGATATTGAGCTCTTGGGATACCCTTGTCCTCCATAAGAATGCCTGATAATCTACGTTGTACACCTTGTTCTTTTTGCGCAAGCAGACGATCTTTCTGGACAAAATCATGATCCATTTTGGTAATCCACCCAAGTCCTGCTTCCAATGGAGAAGTGGTGTCATCGATGTCATTGCCATAGAGACAATAGCCCATCTCCAATCGCAAGGTATCGCGTGCCCCTAGTCCGGCAGGTGCTACATGAATGTCAGATTTCACACCAAAGATCGTATCCCAAATATCTGCGGCCTTTTCTGCGGGAATATAGAGTTCAAATCCACCGGAGCCCGTATAACCCGTAGCTGAGATAATAATACCGGAAATACCTCCGATGGCACCTATCGTAAATGAGTAGTATGGGATGTCTGCGAGTGTGATCTCTGTCAAGTGCTGCAACAATTCAGTAGCTTTGGGGCCCTGAACGGCCAGTAGAGCGATCTCATCAGATATGTTCTTCATCGAGGCATTAGCCGTGTTGTGCCTTGTGATCCAAGCCCAATCTTTGTCAATATTGGATGCGTTGACGACAAGCATATATTTTTCTTCCTCCAATCTATAAATGATCATATCATCGACTATGCCGGTGGCGTCATTGGGCATACAAGTATATTGAGCTTGTCCGATCTCAAGTTTAGCGGGATTGTTGCTACTAATAAAACTGATCAGAGGCAAGGCATCGGGTCCTGAGATGATAAATTCTCCCATGTGACTTACGTCAAATACGCCGACGCTTGTTCTAACGGCCTCATGTTCTTCTCCCAGAGTGGTATATCTGACAGGCATTTCATATCGTGCAAAGGGCACCATGCGTGCATTGAGTGCTATGTGTTGGTCGTAAAAAGGTGTTTTCTTCATTTTATTAAAGTGAGTCATTGACAGAATTGAGGGGTTCTTCAGAATAATTTTCGATCGGAGGGCAAGCACACATGAGATGGCGGTCGCCGTATGCATTATCGATTTTGCTAACGGGAGGCCAAAACTTGTTGGCCTTTACATAAGGTAGGGGATAGGCGGCTTTGCTCCTAGTGTATGGCCGTTCCCAAGTATCGGCCATTACAACTGAAGCAGTATGTGGCGCATTGATAATGGGATTATTGTCTTGCGGATAGCGTTCTTCTATCACTTCTTGTATTTCTGCTCTGATGGAGATCATGGCATCGCAGAATCGATCCATTTCGGCTTTTGTTTCGCTTTCAGTTGGTTCGATCATCATCGTTCCGGGTACTGGAAATGACACTGTCGGTGCATGATATCCGTAGTCCATTAATCTTTTGGCCAAATCTGCCACTTCGATACCGGATTTTTTAAATGCACGGCAGTCGATGATGAGTTCGTGAGCGCAAGTACCATGGGATCCTGTATAGAGTATCGGATAGTGTTGTTGCAGTCGGTGTCTGATATAATTGGCATTGAGAATGGCTACCTCAGTTGCCTTACGGAGACCATCTGCGCCCATCATAGCAATATATCCATAGGAGATAACACATATGCTGGCACTACCATATGGCGCCGCAGAGATCGACGAGATCGCCTTATCTCCGCCTACGGTTACAACAGGATTTCCGGGAAGGAAGGGTACGAGGTGCGCTGCTACACCAATGGGGCCGACACCCGGACCACCTCCTCCATGAGGTATGCAAAATGTCTTGTGGAGGTTGAGGTGGCATACATCTGCACCGATGATCCCCGGGCTTGTCAATCCCACTTGAGCGTTCATATTGGCGCCGTCCATATATACTTGTCGGCCGTGTTGATGAATGATCGAACAGATTTCTTTGACTCCTTCTTCATATACACCGTGGGTAGAAGGGTAAGTGATCATTAGTCCGGAGAGATCAGGGGCATGAGTTGCCGCCTTTTCTTTGAGATCTGCAATATCTATATTGCCCAGATCATCGCACTTTACGATGACGACCCGTTGGCCGGCCATGACGGCACTGGCGGGATTGGTGCCATGAGCAGATGACGGGATCAATGTCACATTGCGATGACCTTGTTTGCGGCTTTCATGATAGGCTCTGATGACCATGAGTCCGGCATACTCTCCTTGTGCACCACTGTTGGGTTGAAGTGATACAGCAGCGAGGCCTGTTATTTCACTGAGCCACATACTAAGTGTACTGAGCATTTGATGATAACCGGAAGCTTGATCTAAGGGGGCAAAAGGATGTATATTGCTCAATTGAGTCCATGTTACGGGAATCATTTCAGAAGTTGCATTGAGTTTCATCGTACAAGATCCCAGAGAGATCATCGAATGCGTAAGAGATAGATCTTTGTTTTCCAATCGTTTGAGGTATCGGAGCATTTCATGTTCTGAATGATATTGATGAAAGACGGGATGTGTTAGAAAGTCACTTTTTCTAACAAGTTGTTGCTGCCATTCGATATCAATTGATATGGGTTCATGCAACCACTTCAAGTCAACAACTCCGTGCCCATCACATGCTGCAAGCAGGTGGATGATATCTTCGATATCCTTTTCGCTCGTTGTTTCATCTAGAGAAATACCGATGTGTTGACCATCTTCAAAATACCGGAAGTTGATGGAAGCTGCTTCGGCCATGGATTTGAGCTTGGAGATTTTATCGACTTTTACTTTTATGGTATCAAAGTAAAAATCGTTGACTTGTTCGTATCCCAACATTTCCAATTGGCGTGTAAGCAGATGGGCGAGGGCGGTAGTTCGACGTGCTATACGGCGCAGACCATCAGGGCCGTGATATACGGCATACATGCCGGCCATCACTGCAAGCAGAACCTGTGCGGTACATATATTGGAGGTTGCTTTTTCTCTTCGGATATGTTGCTCGCGTGTCTGCAATGCCATGCGATATGCAATCTGACCTTGGGCATCGACTGATGTTCCAATAATGCGACCGGGCATTTGCCTTTTATACAATTCTTTGCAAGACATGAATGCCGCATGAGGTCCGCCGTAGCCCATGGGGATACCAAATCGTTGTGAGGTACCGATGGCAACATCTGCACCCATTTCTCCCGGGGATTTGAGGAGTACGAGGCTGAGGAGATCTACTCCGATTGCTACTTGCAATGTTTGTTTTTGAGCTGCGGCTATAAAATCTGTATAATCTTGTATGGCTCCATTGTTGTCAGGATTCTGAAGGTAGATACCGAAGACATCTTCTCGCGTTAGATCCATGTCTTCAGGAACTTGAATATCTAGCGAGATACCAAATCCCTTGGCTCGGGTTTTGAGCACATCCAATGTCTGTGGAAATATATTTTTGTCCACGAGAAAAGTATAGGCTTTTTTCTTGTTTTTTGGACGTTTATTGAGAAACATGGACATGGCTTCTGCAGCAGCTGTCGCTTCATCCAATAGTGAAGCATTGGCGAGTGGTAGTCCGGTAAGATCAATAATAAGGGTCTGAAAATTGACAAGAGCCTCCAGGCGTCCCTGTGCGATCTCGGCTTGATACGGCGTATATGCTGTGTACCAACCGGGATTCTCGAGTATATTGCGCAATATGACTTTTGGGGTATAGGTATTGTAGTATCCCATACCGATATAGGAGCGAAACATCTTATTGTCGTCGAAGATTTTCCGGATGTGTTCGAGATATGCTTCTTCGCCCAGTGCCGGGGGAATATCTAGGGTTTGGCTGGTACGGATATTGGCAGGAATGGTATCAGATATCAACTGTTGGACACTGTCGATATCCATTGCTGCGAGCATTTGCCCGACTTCTTCTTTGTTGGATCCGATGTGTCGGTGATAAAATGAAGTTTCTCTGGAGCTCAGTTCTACATTCATGATCAGGAGATTATTAATCGCTGTAATATTATTAAATCTTTATATATCTAACATTTATTAGTGGGTAAACTTTAATAACAAATTTTTTTTTCTTGTATGCCAAATTTAGCATTCGGGTTGACTGAGTGTGATCGCCAGACCTGCTTGGGCTGTTTCTTTATAATGGTGGTGCATATCTAGGGAGGTTTTCCACATAGTTTGAATGATTTGATCCAAGGAGACTTTTGAATCTTTGGGGTCGCTTTCGATGGCGAGTTGTGATGCTGTGATGGCTTTAATAGCTCCCAGTGAATTGCGTTCTATACAGGGGATTTGCACGAGTCCTTGGACGGGGTCGCATGTCAATCCGAGATGATGTTCCATGGCGATTTCCGCTGCCATCAACGATTGTGCCGGGGATCCGCCCTGAATATGTGTAAGTGCAGCAGCTGCCATTGACGAAGAGACGCCAATTTCTGCTTGACAGCCTCCCATAGCAGCGGATATTGTAGCACCATTTTTATAGAGTATGCCTACTTGTCCTGCTATTAAAAGAAAATCAAAGATATCTTGTTCTGACCGGATGCAATCTGTAAACAATCTAGCATAAAGAAGGACAGAAGGGATGACACCGGCTGCGCCATTGGTCGGTGCGGTTACGATACGTCCAAAACTGGCATTTTGCTCATTGACCCCTAGTGCAAAGCATGTGACCCATTGCAGGATTTGATTAAAATTAAATTGACGTTGACTGATGGTGTCCATCCATCTGCTTGCATCGGGAGGTGTTGGCGTGTTTAACAGCAATTTTTTATTGATTTTGGCCGCGCGTCTTACGAGATTGAGTCCTCCAGGCAATATTCCTTCAGTATGACAACCGATAAAGGTGCAATTGAGCATGGTGTTCCAGAGTCTTCTGAGTTGTTCTTCTATTTCGGTTTTTGTTCTCCATGTCCGTTCATTGAGGAAGATGATCCGGGCAGGATTGAGACTGGTTTTTTGAGTCCACTGAGTAATGTCTTCACCTGAATCTATGGGATATGGCACTGATTTTGGGGAGGCCGTGGCTTGAGGAGTGACACCTTCCTCTTCGATAAATCCTCCACCTACAGAAAAATAAGTATGTGCACTGATTTTCTTTTCTTCCTGTCCTATGATGTTCAATTTCATGCCATTGGGATGGTATGCCAACATTTCTTCTTTCCAAAACGAGAAGTTTCGCTCAAGGCTAAATGGGATAGCGCGCTTTCCGCAAAGTTGGATTTCAGTGATTTCTTCAAGCCCGTTTTTATATTGCTCTATGATCTTCGGGTTTACAGATTCGGGATTGTAACCACAGAGTCCCATGACGATGGCAAAATCTGTCCCATGGCCTTTTCCCGTAAGGGCAAGTGATCCATACAATTCTACGTGTATGGTATTGATCTCAGAAAGTATTTGCTGCGACTCAATATGCCGGCACAATGCCAATGCTGCCTTCCACGGGCCTAGCGTGTGTGAGCTCGATGGTCCGACACCGATCTTAAGAATATCAAAGATGCTGAGGTGTTCCAATAATGACTGAGATAAATGATGCTAAATAAATCGTCAAAACAACGCAATTCTATACTGTCAAAATAGTATAAAATTGCGATTTATGAAGGTCTGTATCAATGTTATAACGACACAAGGACGTATTGAAAAATCAAAGTGACCGTATTGTTCATCAATAATAGGTTGCTTCGGACAGTATCGATTGTTTTAACCTTGTCGATTTCATCAATATGCTTATTATTGTGATATGTGGACGCTTGTATCTCAAAAGCTATTTTCCTTTGAGTTCCTGATTGCAGTGATTCTCCTTGCATCGGTGAGCTATAGTCCTGTCTTCGGGCAGGAAAATACGGAGCAGAACACTCAAGTATCCATCGACATTAGCAAGATAGACAATAGTAGTTTGCGTGAGGAAGTTCAGCGATATTTTGGCTATGAAGATTTAATCTTTCGCTATCTGACGATTCCTTATGACATGAGTCAAAATGTCAATCAAGTGGGGCGCCATGTCGATATGGGATTTGCAATATTTGCAGTCTTACCGCTAGTATTGCTCATTCTGGCATATCGCCATAAACGGTTGTTTTATTTGATCCTTGTATTGATAGTACTGTATCTAAGTCTTTGTTTTTCGTTTGGACAGTTGTTGGATACCAATGAGAAATACTATCGTCCCTATGATGAGGCTTGGAGCGCCTATCTTGAATCCGGAGAGAAGGGATTGGATGGCGATATTTTGTCTGTTGTTTATCAAGGTGCATTGTTGATATCACACCCGATTCGGTCTTTTTTAACGCCATGGACGGGATCTGAGGACTATATAACTTATCCGTTGTTGGGTATTTTGTTCATTGGGATGTTATGGTTGACGATGCGCACTACTTGGATGAAGCAACGATCCATCTATATTGCGATTATCACAATAGCTTTCTTTTTCTTATGGTGGATTTTATCGGGAGGTATCGTATGGTATGGATTTTTGATGATTCCGTTGTTTTATATGATTATCATGCGTGCATATACGAGATCGCGATATCATCTTCCTCAATACATGCTTCCGTTTTTTAAGAATTTGGTCGTAGGGGTTTTGGGGATATGGTTGGTTATGGGATTTGTAGAGCGTACATCTTATGTCAACTTAGGCCAACGCAATCCTAAGACGATGGGGCAGGATATCGAGAGCCCAATGTTGATGTTGTACAGTACAGGGCTCATCACGGCTGATGAAAGTAGAGAGATTTCGGCTAAGAATTTTTCAAAGGCTATCAAGAGTATAAATTCAGACGACCGAATCGTATGGCAAGTGGGAACGCATTTTGTTTTTGAGATAAAGAATAACAGTGAGCGGGTTTTTGAAGACAATGCATTGGGACATTTTTTCAGTATTTACAAAAAGTATCCCGACAAAATCCAGTTTGTTGAATGGATGAAAAGTCAGGGTGTGGGATATATCTTGGTGGATCTCAATACGCCGAGATTGGATCGAACACCTGAGCAAACGCTCAAGAAGAAATACCAACTGCTGTTGAATCAACTATACAGAAATCCTAGGGTAAGACTTATCGCGACGGACAGAGAAGTGATGATTACCGATGTCGAAGGTCAGAAAATTAGAGTCTTTGAGGTATTTGGCGACTCTTATCCCGTCACGGGCACTTATGCCGTATATGAGATACTATAAGGCCTGAAATATACGACCACATTAGCGTCCCTACGGCTTTGGAGTTTTTATGGATGAGCGTAAAACATATGGACAAAAGGATGTGGGAGATTTCGCCAATATAAGATTGACATGTCGGGCTATATGTTATCCTTCCTATGGAGTATTGACAAGGTGTAGTCTGGCTGCGAATGAAATATCAAGAGCAATATGGCGGATAAAAAAAGGGGTATATACATATGTACACCCCCTTTTTCAATAATAAGTTTCTAACTATTTTGCCATTGCTTTCTTGATAATGCCAATGATGGCCATGAGGACACCGCCTCCTACACCACCACCTGCAATGCTACCTAGGATACTCGCCAAATCCATCCCTCCAGAACCTACAGCAACACCCAGAGCGCCTAAAATCTGGCCACCCAAACCGCCACCGACGATTCCAGCAAGTGAGTTTCCCAATGTTCCTAACGAAGAGTTTTTAAGTAAACTTCCGGCTAAGTTGCCACCCGCTGCTCCGCTTAGCAATTGGATAATAAGTGGTAATAAGCTTCCCATAAATTTAGTAGTTTAAGTGATTAAATATTGCCTTGGATGCAGAAAACAAAGCATTGTTGTTTTAACGAAGGGTAATTTAAATATTTATTTTTAGATATGATAATTTCGAGCAATAAAATATTGACACTGCCCATGCTCATGATGTTATTTGGAGTCATTTGATAGCTTGCAACACCTTGCCCAAGAACTCATTGGCGTGCCTGGGATCCAACCATCTCGCAACAATGACGATATCATGATCGGGTATGACTATGATATAATTGCCTCCAAATCCCGCGGCAAAGTAGGCATTGGAAGGCAGATGGCTCATGCGTTGATTGGTGCCATCGGGGTTTAACCACCACATATAGCCATAATTGCTATTGGACGGGGAGGGATGGGTCATCATATCGATCCATTGTGGATCAAATATGGTCTTTCCATCCCACTGACCCTTGCTCAGAAACAATAGGCCAAAACGCGCATGATCTTCTGTATTGATAAAAAGACCACCTCCTGAGTGACCCCCTCCACTTACAGATTGCATCTTGATACCGTCAATATTAACCCAAGAATTGTGATAGCCGTACCATCTCCATGTACTAGATGCTCCGATGGGATCCATAATACGCTCCTTCAATACCATAGGGAGTGGTTTGCGATGCATATTGAGCAGACAATATGCCAAAAGGTTGACCCGGACATCGTTGTACTCAAATGTAGTCCCGGGTTCATTCAGTTTTCGCATTTTCCAATCATCCAATCCACCTTCTTTGGGTGGTCGATCTGCCCAATCATAACCACCCCAGAGCTGACCAGACCAATCTGAAGATTGATTTAATAGATGAGACCAAGTGATCTTGGCGTTGTGTGGACTATCAAATTTTCCGTCCCATATATATTTTTTTACAGGATCATCTAAATCCTCAATGACCCCATCTTCCAGAGCCAATCCTGCCAAGGTCGAAAGGTAGCTCTTGGTAACGCTAAAGGTCATGTCCACACGGCGCGTATCACCCCAGGATGCAAGAAGATAGCCTTTTTTTAGAATCATGCCCGCTGGCTCCCCACGTTGTCTGGTCGGTCCCAGTAGCGTGTGAAATGGCTCGTGTGCAAAGGACTTCAAGATAGCCCTACGTATGTCGTGGGGTTCAGTGTATTCATGTGCTTGGGCAAATCTTATAGCTTCGTCGAGCAAGGCTTGATCGGTTCCCAGTGCTCGTGCTGA
The DNA here is from genome assembly GCA_024276375.1 of Bacteroidota bacterium. Taxonomy (GTDB): domain Bacteria; phylum Bacteroidota; class Bacteroidia; order Chitinophagales; family Saprospiraceae; genus JAJRXG01. The sequence continues at coordinate 9,927 of JAJRXG010000362.1, forward strand.
TTTTTGCTTCCAAGTCGATCCTCTCTCGGGATAGTAATATGCCTCTTGACACGTTATACTGAAAGCAAGCGTGAAGAAAAACAAAAAGAAAATCGTACGCATAATTATCGGTTTTAGTTCTGTCATAGGTAGTTATGGATAAATGTATGGTTCTTATTTGGACTTCTAGCTGAAGTTGTTCTTAAAACGTATTTAAAACTAAGTCCTTTTGTATTAATGGCCTCTTCGAAAACACACAAAACCAAAAAAGATGTTTCTATTGTGAAAAAGGTCAGCTTCCCGAGTGGTCTCATCATTGTTTAATCGTCAATTTCAAAAATATATTCTGTTTGCCGGGCAGTTATTTTTTTTGGTGTCATGCTCAAAATAAAATTCCTCAATTTTACGAGAAAATTGTTTTCAATATGAGCCATCTTCCCGATACGCCAACTGGTATTTACAATATCAATGGCTTTGGGCATTCTGATATTTTGAAATTCTTGAAACGCTTTTTCAATTGATGTTTGTATGCTTAAACAGTTAGCCAGAACCAATGCACTTTCAATTGC
>JAJRXG010000363.1 GCA_024276375.1 Bacteroidota bacterium
CTGATCAACCAAAAATATCTCATCTTGAAAGCTGGAGAAAAGTTAGAATTCTATCCGGGCATGAAAGTAGAAGAAGGTAGTGTCCTCATTGGTGAAATTGAAAATTGTCCAGAATAGCGTATTTTTCTAAATGGTAAAAAACAATAATATTTCTTATGGAAACAAATTTTAAGCTTCAAAAAGAAACTATAACCCAATGGGGGATTACCAAACGGGAAATGGAAGTCATAAAATGGATTTCCAGCGAACTAACCACAACTCAGATCGCATCACTTTTGCATCTGAGTTATCACACAGTGAATTCTCATCGCAAAAATGCCATGTTGAAACTACATGTAAAAAATACAGCGGGATTGATTCGACGCGGCTTTGAGTTGGGCTTTTTAAGTATTAATGAAGGTCAAGCACATGGAGATTGGTAAAAGTCACTTGATTTCAAGGACATTACCAATATTCCTTATATCTTTCGGCAAGAAACCAATTATGAAGAAATTTGTCTTATCTGCGATTATTTATTTAAGTGCCTCTCTGATACTATTGGCACAACCATGTGATCAGTTGTTATTGTCAGAGAGTTTTACGGCGGCACAACCATCAGGATGGACAGGAGACTTCAATACATCGGTTTTGGTCGAAGGTTGGCTAACAGAGAGTGGCCCCACGATGACTCCACTCACAGGTCCTGAGGGGGCTTTTATGGGGACTCATTATCTATATATGGAAACTAGTGGTCCTGCGCCCGTGAATGCATCCTTTTCTGTTAGTACACCATCCATTAGTATTCCCGGTACAGGTACAACGACGCTATCCCTGGCATATCTCATGTATGGTGCCGATATGGGGACGTTCTTGATTGTTATCAATAGTGGAACTGCAACAGACACTATTTTTACACGTTCGGGGCAACAACACGCAGATGGAAGTATAGATTCATGGGAGGAAATCACACTATCGCTCAATGACTATAAGAACGCATCTATTGCGATAACATTTATTGGGATGAAAAACATCAGTGGCCTTAGCGATATGGCTATTGATGAAGTCCAAGTATGTCATATCAATCAGACCATACCGACACTTGGACAGTGGGGGGTGATTATTTTACTGCTATTACTTTTATCTATAGCTATTGTTGGGATTAGACAATTCGCAATTCCATCCTTAAGCTAAGACTTTATTTGCGGGTATTGAATTGCGGGTGTGATAACTAACACCTTCCTTCTTCAAGATACATTTTTACAAAAAAGGCAATGCTTTTCAGCAATTGCCTTTTTCTTAATTTTAGAACATACACCCACCACTTTAGAAGTGGGGACTATATGAACCTCCTTGATCTTATATAAGACGCCAAATCTAGCATATTCTAAGACCCACACATTAACTCACAAACTCTAGGCTCTTCTTAATAAAAGCGCTCATCTCTTCTCCTTTGAGCATATTCTGGTTCAAGCGAGCGAGATCATAGAGATAGCTGGCAAATTTTGCTTTGCGTTCCTTGCCTTTCATTTTGATGAGTTTCTCAGCGACGATTGGGTGATTAGTATTAACGACTACATTGAAAAATTCCGGCATCGATCCTCCTCCCATATTCTGTAGCTGCTGCATCTCTTGCATACGGCGCATGAATTCTGGTTTTGTAACAATCACTGGATTGTC
>JAJRXG010000364.1 GCA_024276375.1 Bacteroidota bacterium
AAATGCAGAAATCTGTATCGGTTTGCTCCTTTGATTATAACCAACCGTATTAATTTAGATCCCAAACAAACAAGTGGTTACTTATTCTTGTGCCATCAATTGATCGATACAAGATTGAAGGAGGAGTTTATATATACCATCATCGGATTCCGTTTGATATGGCTTTAAAGATTCATCTTGTTCATTGTTGGAATAGGCGGTATGAAGAGATTGAACCGAAGAAATATCCTCACCCGCCGTCAACTGAATCTGATCTTTCATATTCTCAAGAATCTTACCTTCACAGGCCGCAGCATTCATTAAAAGAAATATCTTGCCTGTTTCTCCATAAGTACTTCCCAGATAAATCTCTCCATTTTCGGAATTCCCAATCGCGCTAATTGCTCCATAGGGAGAAAGGTCATATTTTTCTACCACAAAATCCCGATTGGGGTCAATCTTCCACAGACTTCGGCTACATAAATCAGCAACAAATGCTTGCCCTGTCCAATCCGGAAATAATCCTCCATTGTAAGTCGCACCCCCTACAATATGACACCCTTCATAGTGATCATACTGAAATATGGGTAGTGATTCTAACCGCCTCCTTGTAGGCCTCTCAGAATTGGCTTTGGCTCGACATCCAAAATGATTGCCTCCTTTGTACGACAAGGACTTCATATTCAATTCTTCACCCTCTTTCAATCCGCTGTCAGTAACATACAGGGATGAAGTGGTTGGTTCTATAAAAAGGTATTTGGGATTTCTTAGACCCAGCAGATAAAACTCAGATTTTACATCCTCCATATCTTTCCATGGATTGTCTCCGGGTATGGCGTAGTTGCGATCTCTTAAATAGGGAAAATCATCGCCATCAATATTCAACCTTAATACACCACACATCAGTTTATTCATGTCTTGATTGCAGTCATAGGACACCTCTGTGGCACCTCCATCACCGAGACTGATGTATAAGTATCCATCTCCGCCAAATTCTAATGCACCGCCTTGATTATATCCTTTGGCAAAAGGTATTTCGATAATCGTCCGGCTACTCCCGGGAATGGCTACATTGGGATCACCGATGACGGTATAACGCTCCACTTTGAGATACCACCTTCCGGATTTCATTGTGGTATAAGAAACAAAAAAATACGGTGCAAAAGGATAATTGGGATGAAACGCCAGTGCTTTTAGTCCCTTGTCCCCACTTGCGATCACCTTGCTCGATATATCTAAAAAAGGTCTATTGCGAACGCTATAAGTGTGTGTATGTTCTATGATTTTAATCATCCCTGCTTGCTCACATACGAAGATCCGGTTACTCCCATCATGGGCGTTTTCTATGGCTGTCGGATGTTGAAATCCCGACGCTATCTCCACATACTCGGGCTCAGATTGAGCCATACCCACAATCGAGATCATCACTAGGATTATCGTTAATATTTGCATTCTCATAGCTCTTTACAGATATGAAGCTATAAAGATTGCTACAATTATCGATATAACGCTATGGGTTTTCCCCATAAAGGCTTAAAAAACAGCTATTTATGCCTTTTGCTGAGGATTTCAACGACATTTGTCAGAGTCATGCCACGGTTTCTAAGCAAAATGAGAAAATGATATAGCAAATCGGCCGCCTCTCCCAAGAACAATTCATCATTGTCATCCTTGGCTTCGATCACAAGTTCTACAGCCTCTTCTCCCACTTTCTGAGCAACCTTATTAATACCTTTATCAAAAAGACTACTCGTATAGGATCCAGCTAAACGATTGCGATATCGGTCATCGATTATTGTTTCGAGTCTCCCGAGGAAACCGTATGTTTCAGGTGCATTAATGCTTCCCCAACAGGTATCAGTACCACGATGACAAGTCGGCCCTTGGGGTTGTGCCTGAACCAGTATCGTATCATTGTCACAGTCGAGTGCCATACTGACAAAAACTAAAACGTTGCCACTAGTCTCTCCTTTAGTCCATAGGGTATCTCTCGAACGACTCCAGAAGGTCACCAATCCCGAAGCCTTCGTCTGCTCAATTGAGGCTTCATTCATATAACCAAGCATAAGCACTTGTCGTGTCGTAGCATCTTGAACAATGGCCGGAACCAAACCTTGGTTATCGTATTTGGGTTGTATCATATTGATTATAATCTGATGGGAATCTGAGCTAAATGCAAGTACTGCTTGAGTTCAGGTATGGGTATTTCATCAAAGTGAAATATACTCGCAGCAAGACCTGCATCTGCCTTCCCTATTGTAAAAACCTCTTTAAAATGCTCTTTTGTTCCCGCTCCACCTGAAGCGATTATAGGAATACTCAATAAGGTACTCATATGAGACAACATATCACAGGCAAATCCTTGATGAGTACCATCGTGATCCATAGACGTAAACAAAATCTCTCCCGCGCCGAGATCCTCCATCTGTCGTGCCCAGTCTAACAGGTCGATACCTGTCGATCGAGATCCTCCATGAGTGTAAACAGACCATCGATCTCCCTCTTTGCGGGCATCTATGGCAACAACTAAACACTGCGATCCAAATTCCCGAGCAATCTCAGCTGCCAAGGCCGGTCGTTGTACAACGGCACTATTGATACTCACTTTGTCCGCTCCTTGAGTGAGTAATTTCCTGACTTTCTCAACGTCATAAATACCTCCACCAACTGTAAACGGTATGTTGATTTGCTCCGCTACACGGCGTACCAATTCATAAATCGTCTCTCTCTCTTCAATAGTAGCCGAAATATCCAGAAAGACAAGTTCGTCTGCTCCTTGAGCTGCATATTTGGATGCCAATTCCACTGGATCGCCCGCATCTCTTAAGTTAACAAAATTGATCCCTTTTACCGTACGTCCATTTTTGACATCGAGACACGGAATAATTCTTTTGGTCAGCATAATCAACTAAATGCTTTGCGCAATTCTATCAAATCAATCAAGCCTTCATAATAGGCCTTGCCGATAATGACACCTTTTACTCCCATCTCTTCCAGTATTTTAATTTCTTTGATAGAAGATACACCTCCACTGGCGATCAAAAATATATCAGGAAAGTTCTCAAGTATGGTATCGTACATCTTCAGAGCCGTACCCTCCATCATGCCATCCTTGCTTACATCTGTACAGACAAAGTATTTGGCTCCGGCATCAACAAAGCTATTTATGAATTCCAGAAGATTGTAATCAGAAGTCTCTTGCCATCCATTGACGGAAATCCTCCCGTCCTTTACATCTGCACCTATTATGATCTGCTCGGGACTATATCTCATCAACCAAAACTTAACCAAATTAGGATTCCGAACCGCCAGACTACCTATATTGACCTGATTAGCTCCGGATCTCAATACCTGAACCAATGAATCCTCACTCTTGACACCTCCTCCAAAATCAATCTTTAAGTTGGTTTCTAAAGCAAGTTGATTCAATACAAATAGGTTATGCGGATGACGTCCTTTGGCTCCTTGAAGATCGACAAGATGCAGATATTCGTATCCCATAGATTCTATTTCTCTAGCGACATCTATGGGTGATTTAGAATACACCTTCTTCTCCTTATAGTCACCTTGTGTCAGTCTTACACATTGACCATCAATAATATCTATTGCCGGTATCAATCTCATAATTTATGTTATGCTTCCTTTGACAAAATTAGCAAGAAGGGTTGACCCTATCTTTCCACTTTTTTCAGCATGACACTGAATGCCCCAAAAATTGTCCTTTCTAATGACAGCTGAAAATACCTCGCCATATGTACATCGAGCGATCGTCTCCTGCATCAATGGTACATAGTAACTATGAACAAAATAAAAATAACTCTTATCCGCGATATCAGTCCATAACACATCGTCTTCTTCTATATGTACTGTGTTCCATCCCATATGCGGTATTTTGAGCCCCGATGCTACATCAAATTTTCTCACACATCTATCAACGATGCCCAGACATGCTATATTCCCTTCCTCAGAACGCTTACACATCAACTGCATTCCAACACATATCCCCAACACAGGTTGTGTCAATTGTCTAATCACTGTTGTCAAATTTCTCCTGCGCAATGCATCCATCGCCGCCGCAGCATGACCGACACCGGGAAAAATCACCTTCTCCGCAGCTCTTAACTGTTCAGCATCATCCGTAAGAACATAACTCACATCCAAGCGATCAAGTGCATTCATAACTGATCGAGTGTTGCCTGCATCATAATCGATAATCGCAATCATAACACTCCTTTGGTTGAAGGCAACTGATCACTCGTCCCATCTCTGACTACACTCATCTTTATCGCTTTCGCAAATGCCTTAAAGACACCTTCTATCTTATGATGCTCATTCTCTCCTTCCGCTTTGATATTCAGATTGCATTGTGCATGATCGGAAAACGATTTGAAAAAATGATAAAACATCTCTGTAGGAACATCTCCAACATACTCCCTATTAAAATGAACATCCCATTCTATCCATGCCCGACCACCCCAATCCAAGGCTACTTGTGCAAGTACATCATCCATAGGCAGACAAAATCCATAACGCTCAATGCCTACTTTTTTGCCCAAAGCTTCCCTAAACGCTCTACCCAGAGCAATCCCCGTATCCTCTATCGTGTGATGTTCATCTATCTCAAGGTCTCCCCTCGCCTCTATCGTTAAGTCCAACTGCCCATGTCGAGCAATCTGGTTGAGCATATGATCAAAAAAATGTAATCCCGTATCAATATTTCCACGTCCTTGACCATCGAGATCCAAATCTATACAAATCCTTGTCTCATAGGTCGATCTCAATAGACGTGCTTGTCTCGGCAAATCCTTCAAATAGTCGTAAATCTCCTTCCAGGAATCCGCCCTGAGTACTACGTCATTACTTAATTCTACCGGGACTTTAGCCTCTCTTCCCATATCCTCATGAAGAAAAATCCCCTTTGCTCCTAGATTTTTGGCCAACTCCATATCACTCCACCTGTCACCGATCACATATGATCCCGCCAGATCATACGAACCCCGAAAATACTTCTTGAGCATTCCGATACCCGGCTTTCGATAGGGTGAACCATCTGACTCCAGACTCCTATCTATATGAATTTCTTCAAATACTATTCCTTCCCCAGCCAGCGTTTCCACCATCAACTCTTGCAATGGCCAAAAATCAGATTCCGGATAGCTATCTGTCCCCAAGCCATCTTGATTGGTGACCATCACAAGTCGATAATCCAGTTCTCGTACGATCTTGCCCAAATAAGTCATCATCATCGGAAAAAATGAAAACTTACTCAATTGATCCACTTGGTAATCTTCCTTAGGTTCACGGATCAACGTGCCATCTCTATCTATAAACAATACTTTCTTCATTTTTTATTCAAAGCATAAAATTCATTAATGTTTGCTATGAGTTGTGCATTCTCATCATGCATACCCACAGTGATTCTCAAGCATTGCTCACAGCCCGGAAGTGTGCTTCGATCGCGTACTATGATACCATGATCTTCTAAAAAATCCTTCAACTCAAGATGATCCTCAAAGCGTACCAATAAAAAATTTGATTCAGAGGGATATATCTTTATCACTTCCTCAATCCCCGACAGAAATCTTCTCATGCGTTCCCTTTCGGAAATAATGGATGCCAAATCACCAGACTCCATCAAGGCAGTTATGAGTTCTTCGGCTATCTCTTGAGTCAATGACCCAATATTATACGGTGGCTTGACTTTATTCAAATACTTGACAACAACCACATCAGCATAACAAATCCCGACCCTCAATCCAGCCCCTCCCAAGGACTTAGAAAACGTCTGCAAGACAATGAGATGATTCAACCGCTCTATCTCCTTTAGCAGAGAATCCTGTTGACTAAAGTCAATATAAGCCTCATCCACTACGACTATTCCCTGCCAACCTTCTATAACAGTAAGTAAGTCGGATGGGTTGAGGTCATTGCCGGTCGGATTATTGGGAGAACACATAAAGAGTAACTTGTTATGCTCTGTCTGATCTCTCAAACAAGCATCTACATCAAGTTGAAAGTCTAAATTCAATGGTATGCTTTCTACCGCAACATCATGGATACGCGAGGATACTTCATACATTCCAAATGTCGGTTCTATAACCCGCACTATGTCCTTGCCCGGAACACAAAATGTCCGTATGATCATATCTATTATCTCATCAGAACCATTGCCCAATATGATCTGATCCACCTCAATATTTCTCCATTGTGCGATCTTGGCTCGTAACTTTTTATGAAAGGGATCGGGATACCTATTGTATCGCGATGGCTCGGGATGCTCATTGGCATCTAAGTATATATCCGCATGACCGGCAAATTCTGATCTTGCAGATCGAAATGGTCTCAGGGATACAATATTGGGTCTTACCAAAGCTTCTAAATTCATAACCGTTTCATTCTTATGCTTACCGAATTTGCATGTCCTGCTAGCTTCTCGTGTTCCGCCATAGTAATAACTGTAGCGCCAAGATTATTGAGCCCACTTGGGTTCATTTCTTGAAATGTTATCTTCTTCACAAATGAATCCAAAGACAAACCGCTATATGATTTGGCATATCCCGAAGTGGGGAGTGTGTGATTGGTACCGGAAGCATAGTCCCCGACACTCTCCGGTGTCCAATGACCTATAAAAACAGATCCGGCATTTCGGATCATTGGCAACATCTCTCGACCGTTGTCCAAGGCCAATATCAAATGCTCCGGAGCATAGTCATTGATAAAATCAAAAGCTCTCCTGACATCCTTGATTACACACGCAAAACCATGTCCCAAGGCTCGTATGGCCAACAATTTTCTCGGAAGTTGATCTAATTGCTCAATCAAATGATCGTTAACCGCATGAACTATCTGCTCTGTTGTGGCCACCAGTATGACTTGGCTATCAGCACCATGTTCAGCTTGTGAAATCAGATCCGCGGCAACAAATTCAGGATAACAAGTCTCATCCGCATATACCAAAACCTCTGAAGGCCCCGCAGGAAGATCTATCGCAATACCATACTCTAAAGCCTTCATCTTAGCAGTGGTAACATATTGATTGCCAGGGCCAAATACTTTGTTGACTCTAGGAATTGTTTCCGTACCGAACACCATACCCGCAATCGCTTGTGCCCCTCCCACCATGTATATGCGCCTCAAACCACATCTTGCCGCCGCGTACAGAATGGCCGGATGTACAGATCCATCTGCTCGCGGGGGTGTACACAATACAACGTTGGCACAACCTGCTATCTGTGCCGGAATAGCCAACATCAAGACAGTGCTGAACAATGGAGCAGTTCCTCCCGGTACATACAAACCTACACTTTGGATCGCTCGCATCTCCCGCCAACAAGTTACACCTTGAGTCGTCTCGATCTCCTGTGGCTCATATTGTTGCACTCTATGAAATGAAGCAATATTGGCATAAGCTTGATCGATCGCTCTACGAAGATCATCCGGTATATCGGGTTTGACCAAAACCTCTTGATCAATATGTACTACAACATCATCTATTGCCACTTGGTCAAATCGCTTTGTCAATTCGATGAGGCCGCGATCTCCACTAGATCGGACTTGTTCAAACACTTCATCCATCAACGAAGACAACTCCGCTTGATTGATCTCCGGTCGTTGCACCAGTCGAGCTATCTGATCCTTTGAAGGTTCTATATGTATCCTGAGTTGGGAATATTGCATCAGACGACCATTTTTTCGATGGGAACTATCAATATGTCCTCTGCCCCCAATTCTTTCAATCTATTGATGACATTCCAAAAATCATCTTCTCTAATCACAGAATGAAGCGAACTCCACCCCGCTTCTACTAGTGGCAATACAGTCGGACTTTTTAGTACAGGTAGCACAGAACTTATTTGCTCTATGCGCTCATTGGGAACATTCATCAATATGTATCTGTTCTGTTGTGCTTTTAAGACTGTGCGGATTCGAAACAAAAGTTGATCAACAAGCGCTCGTTTTTTCGCAGTGAGATTCTTATTGATCGCAAGACAAGCTTGAGATTGCAATATCACCGTCTGCTCTTCAAGGCCATTTTTAAACAAGGTGCTCCCAGAACTCACCAAATCGCAGATGGCGTCTGCCAATCCAATATTGGGAGCAATTTCAACCGATCCGCTGATCAAATGGATACTGGCATCAATACCATTATCATCAAGAAACTTTGTCAAGGTATTGGGATAAGAAGTGGCGATGCGCTTGCCCTGTAGATCTTGGATATCTCTATAAGATACCCCTTTGGGCAAGGCAATTGACAAACGGCATTTTTGAAATCCGAGGTATTCTATAATCTCAACATCGGCTTCCTTCTCGATAATCGTATTCTCACCGAGTACAGCTATATCAGCGACACCGTCTTCAAGGTACTTGGGTATATCGCTATTGCGGAGAAACAATGCATGCGCATCAAATCCCCGAAAGGCGGCACGCAATTGGTCATTGGTGTTATGCACCCGCAGTCCAATACTTCCTAACAATCTGGTCGTATCGTCATAGAGACGTCCTGATTTTTGTATTGCGATGTTTAAACTCATTGTTAAGCATTAAAAAACCCGCTTGCTTGTGGCGAGCGGGTCAATTTATCTAAATTAATTCTTCCTCACAAAGATCATAGACACCATATCTCCACACCCCCACTTGAGGTAATATGATTGCGATGATGCCTACCAAAAATTTTCATAACACAAGTATAAAGCAAATTTTTGAATAATTTGCCCTCTATTTATTGTTCAAAACAATATACCTCAATCAAAAGCATAAAGGTCTTGACCCAACTTCTTTAGGATTACTATTCAGGAGGGTGCTTTTGAAATAAAAAAAGGCAATTTTTTCGTCAGATGACGCCTACCTGAATAGTAACTCTTTAGGAGAGTGAAGTGATTTGTACGACTGTTTTGGAAGCTAAGTATATATCTCGTCGTCCTTTTGCTTGGATTGATCGAAGTTAAACAACGATGTTGTCAATGACCGTTATCTTGTCGCTCAAATTCGTCTATTATGCCCGTGTTAAAGATCAAAAATCTATCCAAATCATATGGTCGTACTAAGGCCTTAGACAATCTCAATCTTACAATTGAGAAAGGTCAGGTATGTGGCATTCTCGGCCCCAATGGCAGCGGCAAAACTACCACTTTGGGTATCATTCTTAATATTTTAAAAAAAGATAGTGGTAGTTATGAGTGGTTTGATGGAGCCTATGGTGAACGGGCAAGATTAAAAATCGGAACGATTCTCGAAACTCCCAATTTCTACCCTTATATGAATGCCGCCCAAAACCTCGATATCGTTCGCCAAATAAAAGGCGTAGAAAGAATAAACAGTGATGAGCTTCTGCAACAGGTAAATCTCGCCCATCGAAAAAAACATCCTTTAGAGCCTATTCTCTAGGTATGAAGCAGCGTCTCGCCATTGCTGCGACACTTATCGGAGAGCCTGAAGTATTGATTTTTGACGAACCTACCAATGGTCTAGACCCCGAAGGAATCTCTGAAGTGAGAAGTATCTTGTCACATATCGCCTCGTCCGGTAGAACGGTCATTATGGCTTCTCATTTGCTCGATGAAGTTGAAAAAATATGCTCTCATGTCGCTATTATCAAAGCCGGCACCTTGCTCGCAACCGGACCGGTTGGTTCCATACTCAACGACAACGTAACACTTGAAATAGATGCACCTGACAGAGAACGCTTACTTGCGCATATCAATAGTCTTCAAATCTCAAGTCACGTCACAGAAACCCCAAAATGGGTAGAATGTGTATTGACAGATGATGTTGACATTGTAGCATTGAGTAGGAGTTTTTATGAAGCGGGGATCATACCCACACATTTTGCAACTCGTAAGAAAAAACTCGAAGAGGAGTTCTTGGAGATCACACGAGCATCACATTAATTCATCATTTGAAGTGTAAATATAATATGATTAGATTGCTAAAATTGGAGTATTCCAAGTGGAAGAACAACAGCGTAATAGGAATATTGGTGTTTCTATATGTCATCATGATGCCAACACTGATTTTTCTCGGCAAACAGTTTGACAACCTCCCCAATGGCATGCCTAGTAATGATGTATTTTTTGAGTTCCCTACCATGTGGGGGTGGCTTGGATATGCGGCGAGTTGGCCCGTGTTTTTCTGCCTGGGATTGATTGCCGTCTTTATAGTTGTCAATGAAGTGAGCTATAAAACCATGAGACAAAACGTGATGACCGGACTTACCCGCAAGGAATTTTTTGTGGCGAAAGTCTTAAGCGTCATAGTGATCAGTATTTTGGCTACTCTTCTGTTTACGGTTGTGGGCTTAGTTATTGGATTTGTTCACACCCAAGGAGCATCATTGTCAGATGCATTTGACAACAGTTGGTCTATAGGAAGATTCTTTTTATTGTGTATGGGATATATGTCCTTCGGGCTTTTCTGTGGATTTGTATTGAGGAGATCCGGTGTAGCGGTATTGTTCTATCTGATCTACATCATTGTCTTGGAATCTATCCTCAAATGGCTGATTCACTTTCAATTGTTAAACAATAGCAGTGTGAATTTTTATCCTGCCAATAGTTTTGAAGATCTCATGCCTTTGCCTTTGTTTCACTTCGCCGATGCCATCCCAAAAAAGGAAATGAGCTTTGATTTTCTACTGACTTACACAGAAGCCAGTATTTCGACAATCGTATGGATCATCGTATTCTTGGGTTTATCGTATTGGAGCATGACAAGAAGGGATATATAATCCCGAATTGGATTGAGCACCACTAAGAAATTTTAGGACGCAAACCCAATTCGATTCCGATTCTTAGCATATAATCACGTGCCGAGGATGCATCATTGGGGATAATACCATCGAGTATGGCCTCTCTAATGGCTGTTTTGACTTCTCCAACTTGACGAGAAGGAGGAATGTCAAAGGTTGCCATTATTTCTTCTCCGGAAATAGGTGGCTGCCAATTGCGCAAGCGGTCTTTCTCCTCAAGCTCTATCATTTTTTCTTTTACCAATTGGTAATTGGCCAAAAAGCGCTGCATCTTGCTTGGGTTCTTGGTAGTGATATCGGCTTGACATAAAGTCATCAAATCATCGATTTCATCACCGGCCTCATAAAGCAATCTCCGTACGGCAGAATCTGTAATATTTTTTCCGGTCAAACTGATAGGCCTTAAATGCAAGAGCACTAGTTTTTGCACATATTTCATTTCATTTCCCAAGGGTAGTTTCCATCTACGAAAAATCTTGGGAACCATATATGAACCTACAGCATCGTGTCCATGAAATGTCCACCCCACTCTCTGATCAAATCGCTTCGTTCGGGGCTTACCAATGTCATGCAACAGCGCGGCATACCTCAACCACAGATTATCAGAGACTCGAGATACATTGTCCAGAACCTCCAACGTGTGGTAAAAATTGTCTTTATGTCCCTTGTTATTGATATAATCTACCCCTCTCAAGGCGTAAACCTTTGGAGCTATAATCTCGCACAATCCTGTATCCATCAATAACTTCCAACCTAGTGAAGGTTTTGTTGAAGCCATTATTTTATTGATCTCCGTAGTGATGCGTTCTTGTGAAACAATCTCAATGCGCTCAGCATTATTGACGATTCCATTGAAGCTGTCTTCATGAATTCTAAAATCCAACTGACAGGCAAATCGCACTGCACGCATCATTCTCAGTGGATCATCAGAAAATGTAATATCCGGATCCCGGGGTGTTCTGATAATACCCTCCTCTAAATCCTTCATCCCATCAAAGGGATCGATAAACCTCCCCTCGTCCGAACCACTAATCTGCAATGCCATTGCATTGATCGTGAAGTCTCTGCGTCTCTGATCATCCTCGAGCGTTCCCAAACTTACAACCGGATTGCGCGAATCAACAGCATACGATTCCTTGCGAGCTCCAACAAACTCAATATCCACTCCTCTATAAACGATCATGGCTGTACCAAATCGCTTGAAAATCTGAGGTCGCCCAACCCCCAATCTCTTGGCAACACCTTGCGCCAACTTGATACCATCACCCACACAAACGATATCAACATCTTGAGTGCTACGGTTTAAAATCTTGTCCCTAATATATCCTCCTATGAGATAGGCCGACATCTCTATACGATCAGCTTCAACACGTACCGCAGCAATAATATCTTGCTCTGCTTCAGTATATTTCCAGTTCACTCAATGATACTTTTCAAATCATTAAATATATTGCGAGGATAGAGTCTCTGAATAACGTGCTTCTACCTCGTCAATTATTGCATATATCCTGTCGGGATCGGATTCAGTGACCAACCTTGATCGATATGTTTTAATTAAGGGTAGTCCTTTAAAATAATTGGTATAATGCCTGCGCATTTCAAGTACTCCCAACTTCTCTCCTTTCCATTCAATACTATGCTTCAAGTGTTGACGTACAGCGGTGCACTTTTCTTCAATACTTGGTGGATCCAACTTCTCTCCTGTTTCTAAATAATGTTTTATCTGCCTGAAAATCCATGGATTCCCTATACTTGCACGGCCGATCATTATGCCATCTACACCGTAGCGATTCTTATACTCCAATGCCTTTTCCGGACTATCAATATCCCCGTTTCCGATGATGGGAATGTGAATTCTAGGGTTCTCTTTAACTCGTCTAATGTGAGACCAATCCGCCTCCCCTTTATACATTTGCTTGCGCGTACGTCCATGAATCGCCAATGCCTGGATACCGACATCCTGCAATCGTTCGGCAACTTCTGATATCATTATGGAGTTTTCATCCCATCCGAGACGTGTTTTGACGGTAACGGGAAGTTGAGTGGCATTGACAATCTCAGCTGTCAGTTTGACCATCCTAGGAATGTCCTTGAGTATTCCTGCACCAGCCATTTTACAAACGACCTTCTTGACGGGACAACCAAAGTTGATATCCAACACTTCCGGCTGTGCTTCTTCTACAATCTCCGCTGCCCTACGCATACTATCAATCTCGGCACCAAATATCTGAATCCCGATGGGACGTTCATAATCGTATATATCCAACTTCTGAATACTCTTGTGTGCATCGCGAATGAGACCTTCTACCGATATGAACTCCGTGTACATCATATCGCATCCCGCCTGTTTACACAATGCTCTAAAAGGGGGATCACTAACATCCTCCATCGGCGCCAAAAACAGCGGAAAACCATCAAACTCAATATTTGCAAGACGCATACAACACGTTTCAGTAATCCTTAAATCGACAATTTGCTTAGAACCTCAATATTGAAGTCATCCTATCATACTTTCTTCACTGACTTCATGGCACAAAGGTAATTGAATGCATCAATTATGACCCATATTTGTCATGCATCCAAAACAGATCATAGGATCTGAAAATGATAAGCAAAGCATAACTCCCTCCAAACGAAGGCATCCAGCACCACATCATCTACCTGCATTGATGCCCTCATTTATCCGTGCAGAATACTAATGACTAGCTTAAATCAAAAAATATGGATCCTAAAACACGGATTGGGAACTACTTCATATCTTAAAATGTTCTTAAAATTGAGTCTCATACATAAGAAAATGTACTCTATAGGAGTTACTATAACAGTTAGATAGTTTTTTCATACAATTCGGTTTAGAAGCTTACTTAAATGTGAGCTTCTTTTTTTTGTGGTGACATAAAAATGCTGACAAGCAAAAAGGTCATTATCGTCCATTATAATTTGAAGTCCCCCCTCTCCATTTTATCCACGAAAAGGCAACCAATCTGATTTGGTCTTGCTCCAATCAAATCATATGTCAGCCCAATCAAAATGACAGACGAACTAGTCAGGATCAGCTACTTACTGATTACATTATAGAGTGTTCTCTTTGGTATTCCAAAGATCAATAGGATATTTGCCCTCTGAAATTAAGGCTCGTAATCGTTTCATTACAAATGGCTTGTCCTTCTGATACGTCACTCCAAACCATGACTCATCACACGTAAGAATTTTTACTTTCTTTGCATCCGTAGATATCAGATTCTCGATCAGCAAGGGAATAAAAAACTCAGATTTTGGTTCATGGCCATGTTTCGCCATAAATGAAATAAACGCCGCTTCACAAAAGGGAAAATAATCCTTATGAAAGATCCACAAATTCATGGACACCGGTGTATCGGGATCGAAATATGTCACCACTCCCTCATCTGAAGTATTAAAAATCCTACCTTCCTGATCAAATCCAATTTTTAAGGTTTCCTCAATGCCCGCAAGGTTGTTCTCTTGATCAATTGAACAAACACCTCGATTGACGGTACCGTATTTGCTCATAGTTTGACGCAATTTATACGCTACCAATCCATATGCCATATCTTGCTGCGTATTCAAAAATCGAATACAAGTGTCATAGGCATCTCGACCATAAAAGTCATCCGCATTGATTACGACAAAAGCACTCTGTATCTCATCTCGTGCCACCCAAACGGCATGCGCCGTTCCCCAAGGTTTTGTTCTGTCTTCGGGGATCTGAACCCCTTGAGGAACATCTTCTAACTCCTGAAACACATAGCTGATTTGGATCAGATCCTCAAATTTGTTAGAGAAAAAAGTTCGAAATTCCACTTCAAATGACTTGCGAATAACAAATACCACTTTGCCAAAACCCGCTTTTATGGCATCATATATCGAATAATCCAAAATAGTTTCTCCATTGGGTCCAAAGGCATCCATTTGCTTCAGTCCTCCATATCTGCTGCCCATTCCGGCTGCCAGTACCACTAGCGCCGGAGCGCCTTCTTGTATCCTCATATCTACATTATTACTCAAGGTCGCAAAGATCACTAATATGTCAATAAATCATATCAATATGCGCATTTTAAATGCTCATCACATTGCCAGACAAAGACTGTTAGAGCAATCTGATATGACGGAATCAGTGTATGCTGTAGTCAGGATATGTCAGGAGTATGGCATATTGTCAAAAATATGCCATAAAAACATAATGTGAAGCGTCATATTTCGTATTTTTGAACCTTGAAAAACTTGGCCGGTGTGTCGCTTCAGCATAGAGATTATGCTAAAACCACCTGAATTAGGCATGTCATATATACATATGTAAATAAAATGTAATGTATATTTGCCTGATAACAAATAAAATAGGATTGATGAGTCGATTTATTGCGTGTTTATTTCTTCTTGTATTGCTTACGGGGTGCACAAAAGATGTAATGGATAGAAATATCCAATTGGATTTAGATATAAAGCGCCAGATAAGTAGTTTCAGTCCTGATGGCAGTTATACATACTACATTTTACCGGATGAAGGCGATCTTGCCAGTTTGCCACAGGATCAGCGCAATCTGTTAAGTCCCGAGAAGGTAGCCTTGGGTAAGATGTTGTTTTATGAAACAGGGCTGGCCACTGGCGCCAAGTTTGAATCCGGAATCGGCACCTATTCATGTGGCAGTTGTCATCTTCCAACAGCGGGAATGCGACCTGGGGCGCCTCAAGGAGTTGCAGACGGAGGTATGGGATACGGTGTCAATGGTGAGAACCGCTTGAGATTGAGTGAATACAACGAAGATGATCTTGATGTCCAGAGTGCTCGCCCACTGAGTTTAATCAATGTGGCATATGTAACCAATACTTTTTGGAATGGTCAGTTTGGCGGAGAAGGAAGTAATATTGGTACAGAAGATGTCTGGGATCTCAGAGAGGACACTCGACGAAATGCACTTGGATATAAGGGTGTTGAAACGGTCAATTTTGCGGGAATTATCACTCATAGAATCCTAATAAACAAGGAGTTATTGGATCAATACGGCTATACAGAAATGTTTGATAGAATTTTTCCGGAATTTGAGCCGGAGGAGCGTTATACACAATTTGTAGCTTCCTTGGCATTGTCGGCATACTTGAGAAGTATCGTATCGGATCAAGCTCCTTTTCAGAAATGGTTAAAAGGAGATATGGAAGCAATGTCGAAACAAGAAAAGCTAGGAGCTTCGCTGTTCTTTGGCAAGGCAAGGTGTGCCAATTGTCACTATGAAAAGAACTTAGGATCGAATGAGTTTCATGCCTTAGGCGTCAAAGATATTTATCAACGTCCGAGTTATAGTGCTTCCGAGGATGATCGACGCAACTTAGGTCGTGGTGGATTTACGCTCAAAGAAGAAGACAACTATAAGTTTAGAGTACCTCAATTGTACAACATGGGAGATGCCCCATTTTACTTTCATGGTGCAAGCAAGACAAATTTAGAAGAACTCTTGGAGTATAAGATAATAGCTCAATCCGAAAATCCCAAAATATCCAATGATAGACTATCCGAAAAATTCTTGCCTATCGATTTAAATCAAGAAGAGAAAGATGCAGTACTCGCTTTTTTAAATCAAAGTCTAAGAGACCCCAATTTAAAAAGATACATGCCGGAATATGTTCTGTCCGGTCAATGCTTTCCGAACAATGACTTTAGGTCTCGTGTCGATCTCGGTTGCAATTAAAAGGCATCTTAACGAGTAAAATACTTCGAATCTATTCTTGGAATCAAGTACCATGCTTTGGGCGTGATCTCCTCTTGAACTTTCTCCAGATAATCTCCGAGATCTTGGACATCACAATCAAATACAACAAAAACCCTAAATCCTGCGCCTTGGTCAATTATGTCAGATTGATATCCTTTGGCTCTGGCTTGTTGAGCGAGTCGTTCGGCGTTATGCTTCATTCCAAAGGAACCAATCACTATTTTACACCCTTCACGTCTGATACTGTCTGTTAAAAAAGACCGATACTCGGCATTCAAATCTGATGTGCTCATCGTATCCTTGTGGAGCTCCACTCGAACCGCTATCAGCTGTTGAGTCCGCAGATGATAAGATCGCAAGCCTACAACGAGAAGTCCCGCACCCAATACTACAATGAGCAACGGTAATAAAGACGCCTTCCACCACATAGAATCATCTAGGGACTTTGCCTCCTGCGTCGATGTCAAAGACGTATGGATACTTGGTTTTTTATGGCTATACGCATCTATATCGGATAGGCTGTCAGCCCTACTCCCTATAGGAGTAAGGCTAATTGGCAGCAGGTGCTTTATTTTTCTTTTCCAATCTTCATCAATGCGTTCTAAAACAGAGTTCCCATCCTCCAATCTTCGTATATCTCCGATTCCCGGCAAATGAGTTTTGCCGATATTCAAGAGCTCGTTAATCTTCAAAGACACCTGTTTTTTTAGGGCTTTTTGACGCGCTTTTGCCATAAGGTTCTCGCGCTCAATTATCTCCCAAATATTCTCCCCGTGTCGTGCTTGAGTCTGAAGATATAGGATCTTTGAAGGAGGATGTATGACATGGTTTTTAGTATCAAGATGAGCCGGAATCTGCTCCCATGAAAAATACCCTATTCCCGGTATAGCTACACATGGAAAGCGAGATAGTGCATAATCGAGAAGATCAGATATTGATGTCATTTAAGAACCAAGGTTAGTATATTGAGTTGCAAATGCTCTATTATCCAAGATCACGCCCTTGCACAATGCCATAATCAAAATGGAGGAATCGTTAAAGCTCAAGTAACGGAAACTAATGACTTGCAAATATCTTGACAATATGATTTTAAATGACTTCATTGTACTTTCGTGTAACAATAAACCTAAGTTAAAATATAAAGAGTGCAAAGGTAAGAAGTGTGAACTTAAGTCGTATCTTAAATCTCTTGATCCATCAAGATTAGAGCCACGAGCCATCACTGGTGCTTTTGAATGATTTTAAATCAATACTGATTGATGGATGAGTAGTATGTAACTAAAGAAGATAAACACATGAGTTTGAATAGAGATCAATCATCTCGTCTTTATAGTGAAGCCCAACAGTATTTTCCAGGTGGGGTCAATTCTCCCGTTCGGGCATTCAAATCAGTTTACGGCTCACCATTGTTCATTCGAAATGGACATGGAGCTATGATCTATGATGAAGATGGTAACCAATTTGTAGATTTTTGTGGTTCATGGGGTCCATTAATATTGGGGCACAACCATCCGGTGATCAAAGATGAGGTCATCCGGACGATCGAGAATGGACTCAGTTTTGGGGCTCCTACGGTACATGGAAATGCCTTGGGGAAAATCATCGTTGACAATCACAGATTCATCGACAAATTGAGATTTGTAAGTTCCGGAACAGAGGCCGTGATGTCTGCCATCCGGTTGGCAAGAGGATATACCGGCAAGAACAAAATTATCAAATTTGAAGGTTGCTACCACGGACATGTGGACTCCTTGCTCGTCAAAGCCGGATCGGGTCTTGCGACTTTCGGTGTATCTACAAGCTTGGGCATACCAAAGGGGTTTATCGATGAGACTATTGTATTGCAACTCAATGATTTGGCGAGATTTGAAGAAGTCTTGGCGTCATCTTCTGATTCCATAGCATGTGTAATTTTAGAGCCTATTCCGGCCAACAACGGATTGCTGTTGCAGGACAACAACTATCTGGCATGGCTGAGATTACTCTGTGACCAATATGGAGTACTGCTCATTTTTGACGAAGTCATTTCGGGATTCCGGGTGGGATTTGAAGGAGCATCGGGTTATTATAACATTCAACCTGATCTCATCACAATGGGCAAAATCATAGGAGGTGGCATGCCTGTTGGTGCCTTTGGAGGAAAGGCGGAGATAATGAAAAAGATCTCCCCTGAGGGCGATGTATATCAAGCTGGAACCCTCAGCGCCAATCCGGTTGCTATGACGGCGGGCCTCGCCTGTCTGAATATTTGTTTGCAACCTGATTTCTACCAAGATCAAGAGAAAAGAACCAAAACTTTTGTAAGAAAAATCGAATCCCATATAGATGCCCAAGGATATGATATGCATATTCCGCAGATCGGATCCATTTTTTGGTTGGCATTTGGAAAGAAAAGAATCGTCACTCCCGATGATATCAATTCCGACAGTATGGGATTGTTCAAAGAGTTACACCGGTATTTGCTAGATCATGGTGTGTATCTAGGCCCGTCGGGCTATGAAGTGGGATTTGTTTCTATGTCACATACTCCCCAGCTTCTAGAGCGGAGTGCAGAGATCATATGCAACGCATTGGATCATATATTTAAACGATAGTAATTGTGATCAAGTGGTTGAGTATAAGTGTTTTAGTCTATTTGGTCGTTGGGATTAGCTGGTGGGGACTGCTGCTTTATGATAAAAACATACAATTATATCAGCTCAAACTAAGTATTGCTGAGAATCACCAACAAGCGTTCATCAATGAGGAATTCAATAAGCAGAAGATGATGATCATTGGCGAGGGACTGTTTCTGGGTATTTCTATCCTCGGCGGTATCTTTATCGTATATAGGGCGGCTCGACATGAAATACAAAATATGCAACAACAGAGTGATTTTCTCCTCTCCGTATCTCATGAATTGAAATCCCCTATCGCGGCCATAAAACTGGCTTTACAGACTCTAAACAGAAGTGACATTCCGCAACAGGCCACTTCCGAAATAAAAAATGCCGCTCTCAATGATGTTGACAGACTAGAGCAATTGGTGCAAAATATACTTCTATCTGCATCGATAGCCGAACAAGGGTTGTCATTGATCAAAGAGCCAACCGAAGTAGGAGCTTTCATCCAATCGATTATAGAAGACTTCAGAAAGCGAACGCTCTCCGTTGAATTTCGCTGGAGTCCGAACTCCGAAGAAAGCACCATCTTGATCGACCGTTTGATGATGCGTCAAGCGATAGCCAATATCCTTCAGAATGCTGTCAAATACTCGTATCCCGATACATCTGTTGATATAAGTTATACGACAAATACTGAGATTGTGCAGATTTTCATTCGCAACCAAGGGATAGGTATCGCCCAATCCAATAGAGACCAATTATTTAAACGATTTTATAGAAGTGTTGATGGAGAAATACGAAAAAAAGAAGGAACAGGAATCGGTCTTTACATAAGTAATGAGATTGTCAAAGCCCATAAAGGCTATATTAGAGTTGAAGGAGAAAGAGATAAGTATGCCTTGTTTGTTGTCAACTTACCTAGAGCATAAATGGATAAACAACGTACCATACTCATCGTTGATGACGAGATTCATATCAGCAACTTGCTCAAGACAAATTTGAATCTCGAGGGATACAACACCATCGTTGCAGAAAATGGACAACAAGCACTAAACGTCATCGACAATAGACATATTGACTTAATATTACTTGATGTTATGCTGCCTGACATTTCTGGTATGGATTTGTGTGCAAAAATCAAGAGAGAAAGAAGGACGTTGCCCATCCTAATGCTCTCTGCGTTGGGGCAGTCCAACGACCGGATCAAAGGACTCCAGTCAGGAGCAGATGACTACTTGGGCAAACCCTTCAATCTGACCGAATTATTGCTGAGAATTGAGAATGTTCTAGATCGTTATGTCCATCATCAATCAAATAATCTTGCCAAGTTCTCTCTTGGAGCAGCACAAATAGATCTTGACAACTCTCTATTGATCCGTGATGGCGAGGTACATATCCTTACCGAGAAAGAAGTCTCATTGCTGCGATATATGATAAGACGATCAAATCAAGTGATCAATCGCAAAGAGATTCTTGATGAAGTCTGGGGCTATGATGTATATCCCACGACCCGAACGATCGATAATTTTGTCGCCAAGTATCGCAAACTAATAGAGTCCAACCCCAACAAGCCCCAAGTTATAAAAACTGTCAGAGGTGTCGGCTATATTCTGATCCGCTAGCTTGTGAGGATCCGATTGGTCTTATAGTCGTGTGCCTGCAACGTCCCGGCAATAGTGGCAAGTGGAGGAGCTATAAATACTCCGACAAGTGGGATGGCCAGAAGCAATATATAAATGAGCCCATTGGCAGTAAGCATACCTTTATGCCGCGGCATAAACTTCAAAGTATCTCGATAATTGAATTGCCGCTCTGCCCAAAAATCTATGTTGCCAAATCCTGCAAAGTAGGATTGTACCAACATAATCATCGCGGTCGAAAGTACCCCAACTACCGGAACAAAACCAAGGATAAATAAGAATATAGTAATAGCGATCTCTCTGATGATGTTGCGCAACGAGATCCGCAATCCTCGAATCAACTCCTGCCCCATCGTTCGCAAACTCGTCCTGCGGTCAGTATCTCCATCAATATATGATTCTACCTTGGCAGACAAATCACTCATCAATGGAGCCGTAAATATGAGCATCAAGTACTTGAATATCGTCAGAAAGAAAATACTGCTAAAAATAACCGTTATCCAACTCCCTACTCCTTGATTAAGAATGCCTATATCCCAAGGTATCAAAGACACCAACCAAGCCCCTAGTGACGTATGGGTATAATAAACAATGCTGATAGACAAGGTCATAAGACCCAGTCCAATCAAACCTGAATAAACAAAGTATCGTCCTAAGCCCGCCCTCGAAACAAATGTGAGAGCTCGTAAATATGACACTATACCTTTGATGAACTCCACGACCATGATCGCTAAAGTAGCCTAAATTAACAATATTTACCAGGCTATATATACAACCACCTCCGAATTATCGACCAAAAAGAAGACTTCATTTGACCTTGTACTTTACAGAAAATCAAATCTGTTTGTCGCATGCAATTCACTTTTTGTATCAATACATATACTATCAATACCAATACTATGAACATAAAGGCGGAGCATCACCTTTCAGCACAAAAAAATAGATACTCCGGATGTCGATACTGATAATTGTCCTAGGCTAGGCTGCCGTGACTTTTTTACGCTTCGTCTTAAAGAGTTCCTTGACCTCCTTTTCATTAAGAAAGCCAATGTCTTGAAATACAGCAGTCACAAACTTCTTGATATCCTGATAATCCTTACTGCGCTTTTGAGTAAACTTGCGTAATAGCTTGCGGACATAAGACATACTTATCCCTTTTACACTTTGATTGAACTTCTCATTGTCCATGATATTCATGTAAACCATAAATACCTTGTTTAACTCAAAGTACTCGTTAAAATCATCCACCGAAAGGTTGTTCAAAAAGGATTTAAACTTATCAAAAATAAAGTTTCTAAAGCAAGCATTTTCGAGAGAGGTTCCTCTATTGCTTTCATAATAAGTCTTACTCAATTCTATCGCTTCGGGATTGATATAGCCTTGCTTGCATATGGCAACCACCGTACTTAGAAACTTACCAAGGGATGACAAGTTGCCAAGGGCAACAACTGCTGACAATCTAGAGTAATCCTCATCCCGTACCACATGACTGCCCAACTGAATCTTATTTAACGTGTTGAATATCGCATCCTCACCACCACTTTTATATTCGTCCAGTCTCTTGGCCAACTCTTTTTGCTCCGGCTTTTTCAAATCAAAGAACAAACCGATAATCAGCAATATTTCAAGATGCTCCTCACTCATCCCGAGAGATGCGTTAGATACAAACCCTTTATTAAAATCATAGATGGCATTGCGTGTCTCAGAACTTAATCCAGCTCTAAATGACAAGAAATTAACGATAGACTTGTATTCGATTTTCACTTCTGCTCCCGAATGAGGAAGTGTAGCGGTCAAAAAGTTGAATGCTACAAATTGCTTCGAATATTTCAGATGAGCGGTATGTCGTGACCGAATGTCGGTATACTTCACTTTCTTTTGTCCTAACAAGAAATTTTTCACCTGCTTGCTCCCTACTTCAGCAATTAAGTTGGTAATCCAAATATCACTACTCAAAGCAAATCCCACTTCTATGGTTTGACCGATGCGATTTTTAAGCAATTCAAAATTGGCAGAATTGGCAATGGAAAGAAGAATATTTTTAAAGTGCTCTTGAGGTCTGACATACTTGTAGTTGTCATTGAGAGCACCTCGCAACACAGAATAACCCAGAATTCGAGGCAAAAACAAACCTTCAAATCCTTCATCCAACAATTCTTCTTCAAAAGCCTCTAGCTGAAGGGGCGTCAACTCCGCTACTTTGATATGGATCGCTTCAATCTTGGGTTCGAACATCTCTCTAAACGCTTCATATTCTTCTTCACCCTCCTCTTCCAAATACCTTTCAAGGAGTTCAGAATTCTGAATTTCCGCTTTCAATTCCTCCAAGGCGGACTTGTATTGGCCATCTAGCTCAGTCATGACATGAAAATATTTGTCAGTTAAATAAAAATATTGGGGTAGTCTCCAAGAGTAGAAGTCATTTAAGAGCGCATATTAAAATGAGTCCATATAGTAGAACACAATATGCACGCAACTATTCTTCTCCTTCCTTGGTCTCATCTGTTGTTGCTTCAACTTCTTGTTCCGGCTCCGTTGTTGCTTCAACTTCTTCTGCTTGCTCTGTCGTCGCTTCAACTTCTTTTGTTGGCTCAACTTCCGCTACAGATTCTTGAGCCTTCTCTTCTTCTGTCACTTCAGTCATCGGCTCTTGGGCAGCGACTTCACTTCCCTCCGCACTATCTCCTTGCTCAACTGCTTCTTCAACTTGAAACTCCTTAACTGTTTCTTCTGCTGAATCTTCTTTCTTATAAACGGCTTCCGGTGTACCATTGACTGCTCTATGAAAGGCTAATCGCTCCTGTTTATAAGCCTCTCTTCTCTCATTGATTTTTGCTTCTTTTTGCTCAACATACGTATTGAACAATTGATCGGCTTCTTCTTGAGTCATAGCTCCTTTTGAAACACCACGTTGCAGGTGTTTTTTGTACATAACACCTTTAAATCTAAGAATTGATCGCGCCGTTTCAGTGGGTTGAGCTCCTAATTCTATCCACTCCAAAGCTCTCTGTACATCTAATTCTATTGTTGCCGGTTTTGTCATCGGATTGTAGCTACCGATTTTCTCAATGAATTTTCCGTCACGAGGAGCTCTTGTATCGGCTACAACAACATGATAATAGGGTTTTTTTCTGCGGCCACGTCGAGCCAGTCTGATTTTTACTGCCATTATTTTATTAATTTAATTGGATCAACCATACCTCATTTCATGACTCTAATCATCTTGAGGATTATCAAAAACAGCCGCAAAGATAATAATATTTCTACGATAAATTATATTATTAAGTCTAAAGACCATGAAGTGCTAAAAAGCATGCTTGGATTGCTCCAGATGGGATTGAACTTATCGATTGTACCCTATTCTGCCTCCAATGTATCCTTGAGTAAAAAGAAATTGAAGTCATATTTCTTAATTCTAGCATACAACTGCATCGAATCCTTTGTCAGTTGAAGGATCTGATAGTCGATGTTCATTTGACCTTTTTGACTAATTTTCTGACCGTCCAAGGCATATTTAAAAATCAAATCCTCTTGAAGGAGATTGGTCTTAAGGATACTGTCCCCAAGAAATTCAAAATACGCATCTTTTAACGTAGTAGTTGGCCGACCTTCTCGAAATGCCTGCACCATATTCCATCTACCTTGAAGCAAAGAATGATCCGTTTTATCCACTTGACAGGATGTCAAGAGCACAAGAAGAATAAAAAACAATATATGCCTAAGGCTAACCATATTCAATTCATAACGCATCGTTAGAAAGGCATCATACTTGGATTCGACTATTTGACTCCAAATTTTTTCTCCTTGATCTTGGCTTTCTTACCCACTCTGTCACGCAAATAATATAGTTTCGCTCTACGTACCTTGCCTCGCTTATTTACTGTAATATCGATGATACTTGGAGCAGCAAACGGAAAAATCCGTTCAACACCTATATTGCCCGACATTTTTCTGACAGTAAAGGTTTTGGTCGATCCCTCTCCTTTTATCTGTATAACGTCACCTTTATATATTTGAACGCGCTCCTTGGCACCTTCAACAATTTTATAGCTCACTGAAATATTATCTCCAGGATGAAAAACGGGATAATTCTGATCTTTACTTAATTCTTGCTGTACAAAGCTTATTGAATCCATGTCCGACATTTTTAAAAAGAGCCGCAAAGGTAACGCTTCTCTTCAATACTTTTATGTCTTTATTTTATTTTTTGCTTTGATTTGTGACAACAACAGCCTATTGTAGCCGTCTCTCGTCATATAAAGCGTTTCACTCAATACAATACTTTACTTATCCCAACTACATATCCCGATCGCTATCCGGTAAAATTATGCTAGGACGGTGTCTGGCTCTACCATATATAATCCGTATGACAAATTAGTAGACATCAATAGATTGAGACTTCGGTAGATTTCGAACCAATAAACCCTCAATCACAAACCGACTTAGCTCACTATGCAAATCCAAGGCATTCATCGTATTGCCTTCTTGTGTATAAGTGTTATAAATCCATCTCACCGTTCCTAGAATAGCCCCGGCAATAATCCGTACATCAACATCTCTAAAAGCGCCCTCATCCACTCCGGCTCGGACGAGAATCTCTACTTTCTTCTCAAATAGCGCGCGGAGGCTGATATATTCTTCCTTTGAACTAGGTTGAAGGTGTCGCCATTCATTGATGACCAAAGCTACTTCATATGGTCGCTCAACAGTAATCTGTATATGCAAGCGCAACAGGGCACTAATCTTTGCGATAGAATCTATCTGAGCACTCATGATATCATCCAACCCTCTGTGTAAAGCCTCAGAGATACCCAGTAACAAATCCTCCAACAAAGCACTTTTAGAACTTGTATAGTTGTATATATTGGATACATCACACCCCATCTCCTGAGCCAAATCCCGCATGGTCATCGCCTTAAATCCCTTACGGTTAATAAGACGAAGAGCAATCTGCTTAAAGCGCTTATGTCGCAATCGACTTGACAGTTTCCGGGTAATCATCTATGCGAAAGTAAAAATAATTGTTTATTATTGCATCAACAATTGTTGATACAGTTTTAGATAAGCTCCAATCGAGCAGCGCTGTCGTACGAGGTAAGTTTTGAGAGTTCATCGTATGATGCCGTACTGTTGTTATAGCTTGCATATCGATCATTGTACTCAATTTTCAAATTAAATAATTTGCTATGCCCATATATCATAAATTAGGTCAGATACCCACTAAAAGGCATACCCAATTTCGTAAACCTTCAGGAGATCTGTATCACGAAGAGGTTTTTGGGACGATTGGATTTGACGGGATGTCGTCATTGTTGTATCACCACCACAGACCCACACAAGTGGCTGCCATCAGGACACCACGTGATGTCCAACCGATCATAGCTTTGGACAAAAACATCACTTCTCGGAAGTTCATCACATATGATGTACCGCCACAGGATGATTATCTTGATAGTCGCGTACCATTATTGGTCAATAACGATGTGTATGTAGGCGTTGCAGCACCCAAGAAGTCTCTCCGCTCGTATTTTTACAAAAATGCGGATGCGGATGAGCTGTTGTTCATTCACAAAGGACAAGGGGTTCTGAGAACGCAGTTGGGCAACATAGACTTTGAATACGGAGATTACCTCGTTATACCTAGGGGCATGATCTATCAGATAGATTTTGAGAGTGAAGACAATCGCATCCTGTATGTCGAGTCGTTTCATCCCATCTACACGCCCAAGAGATATCGCAACTGGTTTGGACAGCTATTGGAACATTCACCGTATTGTGAGCGGGACTATAAGTTGCCCACAGTATTGGAGACATATGATGAGCAGGGTCAATACGTAATAAAAATAAAAAAAGAGGATACCCTTCATGAGTTGGTTTATGCCAGCCATCCGTTTGATGTAGTAGGATGGGATGGATACAACTTTCCTTATGGTTTTTCGATTCACAATTTTGAACCGATCACCGGACGCATTCATATGCCTCCTCCGATACATCAGACATTTGAGACGTCGGCATATGTTATATGCTCGTTTTGTCCTAGGCTTTACGATTACCATCCACAGTCGATTCCTGCACCATATAACCATTCCAATATAGACAGTGATGAAGTGTTGTACTATGTCGATGGAGACTTTATGAGTCGCAACGATATTGCTCCGGGATACATCACATTGCATCCTGCTGGCATACCTCACGGGCCTCATCCGGGTGCATATGAACGCAGTATTGGCAAGAAAGAGACGAGAGAGTTGGCCGTGATGATTGATACATTCAAGCCACTTAAAATAACACAAGCGGCCTTAGACATTCAAGATGGTTCTTATTTTCAGTCATGGCTATCACATTAAATAAAACTAAAGTATGCACAGTTGGATTTCAATAGACAAGGATTCTGATTTTAGTATTTACAACATCCCATTTGGCATTTACAGCCAAAATGGCGCTCAAAAGAGGGTCTGTACGGCAATTGGTGAAAGCATTCTGGATTTGGCGATGTTACATGATATGGGTCTCTGGAAGGACTTGTCTATAGAACGGAGTATCTGGACTCAGGATGTTTTAAATCCATTTATAGGCCTTGGCAAACAAGTGACCAATACCGTCCGTGAGCGGATTCAGAACACCTTGGCGGATGTTGATTCTCCTCTCAAAGGCAATCCCAAGGCATTGATTCCGATGGAGGAAGTACAGCTACATTTACCCGTTTCGATAGGAGACTATACGGATTTTTACTCGAGTATTGAGCATGCGACCAATGTCGGAAAGATGTTTCGGGATCCCGATAATGCATTGCTACCCAATTGGAAGCATCTACCAGTGGGTTATCACGGCAGGGCATCCTCAGTGATTGTTTCAGGCGTTAATATTCACAGACCTAAAGGTCAGACCAAACCCAACGAGGGCGCACCGGTTTATGGAGCTACTAAAAGGTTGGATTTTGAGCTCGAAATGGCATTTGTCATAGGCAAGAACTCGGATCTTGGTACTTCCATTAGTACAGAGGAAGCTGATTCATATATATTTGGAATGGTACTCTTCAATGATTGGTCTGCGCGGGATATCCAGAAATGGGAGTATGTACCCTTAGGTCCATTCCTCGGCAAGAGTTTTGCCAGTTCTATGTCTCCATGGATTGTGACGACTGAGGCCTTAGACTTTGCCAGAGTAGCCGGTCCCGTACAAGATCCGGATGTACTTCCCTATTTGAAGTATTCGGGCGATCAAAATTATGACATTAGATTATCTCTTGGCTTGACCCCAAAATCAGGTGAAGAAACGATCATCTGCCAAACCAATTTTAGATACATGTATTGGAATATGCTCCAGCAGTTGGCACACCACACAGTCAATGGGTGCAATGTCAATATTGGAGATCTCATGGCATCCGGCACCATC
The DNA here is from genome assembly GCA_024276375.1 of Bacteroidota bacterium. Taxonomy (GTDB): domain Bacteria; phylum Bacteroidota; class Bacteroidia; order Chitinophagales; family Saprospiraceae; genus JAJRXG01. The sequence continues at coordinate 28,085 of JAJRXG010000364.1, forward strand.
AGTGGCTCCGAGGCCGGCAGCTATGGCTCGCTACTTGAATTGTCTTGGGGCGGCAAGAGAGAAGTACAACTCAAGAACGATCAAACCCGGAAGTTTTTGGAAGACTACGATATAGTGACGATATATGGTCATGCCAAAAAAGGAGATCGGCGCGTGGGATTTGGTGAAGTAAGTGCAGAAATATTGCCATCAAAATAATGCACAATGCCTGATTTTATTAGTTTCAGCCCCAGTGATTTGTCCGTAGCGGAGTTGCACAAATATCTATTGAGTGCTGTAGCTCCGAGACCTATCGCATTGGCCAGCACGATAGATCTGCAAGGCTGTGTTAATCTCAGTCCATTTAGTTTTTTTAATGTTTTTTCCAGCAATCCACCTGTCGTTGTTTTTTCACCGGCAAGACGATCGCGTGATAGTACAACCAAGCACACATATCAGAACGTCCTTGAGGTCAAGGAAGTCGTCATCAATATTGTCAATTATGCCATTGTTGAACAAACATCACTTAGTAGCACGGAGTACGGCAAAGGAGTCAATGAATTTGACAAAGCCGGATTTACTATGCTTACTTCTGATCTTGTCAGTCCTCCGCGAGTCGCCCAAAGTCCTGTCTCCATGGAATGCAAGGTAGATGACATCATAGTTCTCGGAAAGGAAGGGGGAGCCGGGCATCTTATCATCGCTCAAGTTGTGCGGATGCACATTGATGAGCAATATCTCGATCGAGAGGGACAATTGGACACAACAAAATTGGATTTAGTGGGTCGGATGGGTGGCCATTGGTACACGCGCGTGACCAAAGATGCGCTATTTGAAATACCTAAACCACTGTCCGCAAAAGGAATCGGTATTGATAGTCTGCCAGAACATATCCGTAATAGTCCTATCCTGACAGGCAATGAGCTCGCTAGGCTTGGCAATCTAAAGGAGCTCCCCAAACTCAGAAAACCCACTAATAGCAAAATGAATCCGGATCAACTACATCGCGAAGCGCAAAAACTCATACGTGAAAACAAAAGTCTGGAAGCACTAGAACTGCTGTTGAGTAAAGTATAAATCAACAACCCATCATCGCACAAGAGTGGCATACCCGCGCGACTCCTTTCTCTCCCCTCTAGGAATGCGGTAAGTAGCCAAATACATATAAACACCACCGGGCAAATCCATTCCGCTATTCTGCAACTTACCATTCCATCCCAGTTCAGGATCTGTAGTCGTAAAAACCTCCTTACCCCAACGATCAAAAATGATTAGCTGATAGTCATTGATCAGAGATGACGTTCCCACACCGATAAAAATATCATTGCGACCGTTGCCATCAGGCGTAAATGCATTGGGATAGAATATCTCGGCCACGGGAACCACATCAATCAACTTAGAGATGGTATCCGTACATCCATTACTACTCGTCGCTTGAAGTATCACATTGTACAAACCCGTATCCTTAAACATAAAAGACGGATTAGTTTCAAATGATATTCCTGCCATTCCGAAGTCCCAAAAGTATCCCACTGCCCCTGTAGTCAGATTGGTAAATTGTACAGTGCTCTGGTACAAAGTCGGCTCTTCTGGACTAAATGTAAAATCTGCATCCGGCCCTTTTTGCACTTGAATCAATCCATTAAATCTACGGCTTACCGTACATCCGATGGGAGAAGTAATCTCAACAGAAACAGAGTAAGTACCGTCCTCCTCATACACATGCACAGGGCTGAGCTCCGTTCTTTCGTCTCCTTCACTTCCATCTCCAAAATCCCATAGAATATCATATTGATCGTTAATGGGTTCCGTTAGATTGTCAAAGAAAACCTCTGCCGGCTCGCATCCCAAAAATATACTGGGCTCAACAATGATTGTGCTAGGTGCAGGTTGATAATTAACAATCTTTGACTGGCGATCGATACAGCCATTGTTGTCCTCAATTTCCAATATCACTTCATTTCTTCCCGGAATCTGATACAGGTGTTGAGGATCCGTAAGTGTTGAGCTGTTGTTGTCCCCAAAATCCCATCTTCTGGCTCGGATAAAGTCTGCATCCGTATATGAAAGATCCATAAATGCTACCGGCCCTGCTACACAAGTGTCATAATCAAACTCAAAGTCTGCCTCCAATCCCGGATATACTGAAATTGTTACAAATGCGCTGTCTGTACAATTGGGGATCCCGGGATTTAGCACCATTTTAGCTTGATAGGTTCCGACATCAGGCAATGTAAACGAGGGGTTTTTTACACTGGAAGTAAGCAGATCCCCATTGACATCTATTTCCCAATAAAACTCTTTAATATCCTCATCCCGAACACTGAGATTTTCAAACTGAACTTCCAAATCACCACATAGGATCACTTCAAACTCTCTTTCACCCAAGGTGCGATCAGAGGCAATCCTAGCCTCTACAGCTTTCTCGCAACTACTCACAATAAACTGAAAATCCCTTCTAATAGTACTCAATAGAACACCATCGCGATATTCCTTGGCACAGACAGCCATAACGTGCTCTCCGATGATCGTCGGTGTGCCCGTGATACGGCCGGTATTGCGATCGATAGCGACCGGTGGTGATCCGCCCATCGGTGCCCTTGCCGTAAATTGTGGGGATCTAAATACTACATTGCGAAACTCATCAGGGCCACAAAATGCAGGGTCAGGAATCACAGAATCACATTGAGTAGGAGGGGCATCCGTGTTATTGCCGCCCGCAGAAAGAGGAATGCAAAATTCATAAACTATTTGATCTCCTTCTCTATCTCTGGCAGAATGGTCATATTCTAGGGGAAATCCCGCACATACGATCAATGGAGGAAACTCATTGTATATCGGACTGTTGTTGCACGCCATGAGTGACTCACTCGTAAACTCAATTGCAAATGCTGCTCCAAAATCACCCGGGGCAACAAGATTGCTGATCGACTCGCTCCTACAGCATCGTTGATAAGCAACCATATACTCAGTTCCTTCAGAATATGAAACCGTTATATTAAACTCATAAATGGCTCGTTCTACAAAGATCGCCGGTGGCGCTATCAAACAAGGTGGCGAATTGCCCGGGACACGCTCCCTCAAGTTATAGATTATAAAAGAGGTCTTGCTGACAAACCTCCATGCTCCACCCGATTGTCGCTCATATAGCCCAAAAACCGCACCATTGTTCAAGCTCCTCGGTCCACCATCAAAATCTGCGCCCTCTTCATCTCGACCATCTCTATACATTTGAAATTCAAAGCGCAACTCCGCTCTATTGTTGATCGTATCCAAACTGGTACATTCAAAAAATACATCCCCTCCTATAATGTGTTTCGCACTCAAATAAGAATTGAAAGCAAGACATATCGTAATTGTGAAGATATATTTGGAAATTTGCACGCTGAATCTTTTTAATGTAACCAAAGGGTTGTATTTTTTAGCTGTGAAGTCACTAAAGAATGTATGTTATGCTGAGTTGCAAATGCTATATTGACAAGACGAAACTCTTTTTTGAATAGCATAGCCAAAGCTATGGAGTAGAAAGAGACGATGTATTGTGAATCAATGACTTGCAAATAACTTAACAATATGTTTACATAAATGACTTCTGTGCTAACAGGATACAGGAATAACGTATAGAACTAAGATAGTGTTTTAATGTCAATGGACGAAATGGAAGAAAGAGTAATAATGTCATCGATTTATGAGGATTTGATTGATGCAACGGTTCAAGCCATCAACAAGGGTCTGAGCATACTGTACCCAACGGATACAATATGGGGTCTCGGTTGTGATGTCTCCAACAAGAGTTCTGTACAATACATCAGAAAAATCAAACAAGTCCCGGTTGACTTTCCCATGGTCATACTCGTTAATAGTATCGAAATGATCAAGCAGTATGCCCTGTATATTCATCCTCGAATTGAAACCCTTTTGCTCCATCATGAGCAACCACTGACTATATTATACGACGCTCGACCTGGACAAATCGATCATCTAACCTCTCCGGAGGGTCAGATCGCAATACGACTTTGTCATGATCAATTTTGCAATGATATAATCTATCGCATAGGTGCACCTTTGTTGGCGACTGCTGCCTCGATATATGGCCAAGCGATTCCGACAGACTTTGAGGAGATTGATAGCCGGATAAAGCAAGAAGTGGATTACATAGTCTCAGACCGGCAACGTAAGTCTAATCAAAGACTACCGTCAATAATGGCGTCATTTAATCATAAGGGAGATCTCATTTTTCTCAGGGAGTAGATTTCTTTATTTATTTTCCAACAAAGTTTCGTATTCATCCGACACGATGACTTCATATGCGGCTTGCAAGACCAGATCTAAATCTTTTGGATAGATCTCAGATCTCCCTGCGAGTATTATATCCATCATATTCCATCTCAGATCCGACCATTTTGCCCTTGAGCAAGAATCCTGTGACGACTCATCCCAAGATTGTTTATCTATATATTCAAGCAGTGATTGTTGGCTCCAAAGCTTGTTTTCGACCAATTTATTGAGCGCTTTTCTTCTGTGTTGAAACTGACTCTTACTGCATCTCTCAACCATTCTATCGGGATTCACTCCTTTTCCATCTTTTAGTAACCGTCGATTTCTGAGCGTATAAAACAAGGTGTCTGTCAAGACCTTATTAATCTTTCTACCCGAAGGCAAAATATAGGCTCCAACCGTAAGGTTTAAGCTGCCATTATTGCTTAAACTATAGTTCTGCTGAATCACACCCTTGCCAAAAGAGTTGGCTCCCATGATGACGGCGCGATCATAATCTTGAAGTACCGCCGCAAGAATCTCACTTGCAGACGCCGATCTTTCATCTATAACAACAACAATTCTGTCTATATCAAGAAAATTGCGACCATTGGATTTGTAGATCTGAGTATCATCGACATTGTTGATTGTCGAAAGCAAGGTGAGATCCTTGTCCTTAAAAAACTGATTTAGTAACTTGATCGTCTCATCCACGACACCTCCCAGATTACCTCTCAAATCGATAATCAAGTCCTTTATATCAATAGAATCCCTTTGAAAATGATCTAATTCATCCATAAAGTCTCGAAAAACGCCTTTGTAAAATCGGCTGATTCTTATGTAGGCAACATCCGGTTTGTTCCCAAATACATAACTTTTTACCAGAGGTACAGACACGTTATCAACAACAATACGATAGACTCCAATCTTATCGTCTTGATGATGATAAATGGATATATCTATGGAGTCTCCAACATCTTGGGATATTAAAAATCGTACACTGTCAAGATTAATATCATAGATATCAATATCATCTATGCGCAATAAAACATCTCCTCTCTCTATACTATATTGATCGGCAGGACTGTCGGGTATAACTGAAGTAATATATACGGTATCTTGAAATGCAGCGTACTCGATACCGATACCTTCGTAAAGCCCTTTGATATATCTATTGTAATCGGCATCCTTAGCAGCGGGAAAGTAATGACTATAATCATCAAGTTCTTCAACCATATCGGAGAGCACCTTGTCGGAAAATTTGATATAATCCAAATCTCCGTAAAATTTTGATTTAATATGATTTAAGGCTTCCTTAATACTTGTTTCAGGTGTGGGTTTGATCACCTCAACCATACTGTCAGTGCCCAAGGTTTGTTGCAATCTCATGCCGAGGATCACCCCAACTCCCGCAACAACACCCAGTATCAGCGGCAAAAATTTTGTCACTTTATTCATGAGTGCGAAGGTATATCATTGAGCGCGTCAAGATGCAATTCTTATACTCGAAATGCTCAATTCAAAAATACAAGAAATGTTAAAATGAATTTTATTCCGAATAATATATATGTTTTAGGAGGAAAACATGTGTTAAAAACTAGTAAATACCCATTTTCTTTTACTTTGTAAGTAAATTGCCAATAAATAATACCGCTATTTTGCGGTATATTGTCATATTTGCTATCACTTATATTTATCAAAAATTATTCAAAAATTATTTAAAGAGTATGAAACACAGATCAGATTTAGATCACATAGATCTACAGATCATTGCACTCATGCTAAAGGACGCAAAAACTTCTTATGCCGACATCGGTCAGCAGTTATTTGTTTCCGGAGGAACAGTGCATGTACGCCTCAAGAAACTTACCGAATTGGGTATTATTACAGGCTCTCAATTGAAAGTAAATTACACAAAACTTGGTTTTGGTGTACTTGCTTTTATTGGTATTTTTCTTGAAAAAAGCCAATATTACGATAAGGTAATAGAGGAATTGAGAGAAATCCCGGAAATTGTCTCAGCACATTACACAACGGGCAACTACAGTATTTTCACCCGAATCATGTGCAAGGACACCAATCACCTTCGGGAGATCCTTTCTACAAAAATCCAAATGATTGAAGGTATTCAGCGGACAGAGACATTTATCTCCTTAGAAGAGTCTATCAACAGACCCCCTAAAGTATATGAAGGTGGTGACAAAAGATAATCGCTAGACTGTTTTGTATCAAGTGGCTTGTTGGTCTTTTTTCGATAAAACAAGTACTTTTTCTTTATTGGAAGTGATAAGATGCTACCGATAAAGTAAAACCATAACAAAAGAGTGAATCCTTGGAGTCACTCTTTTGTTTTACGTACCGCTACGCCTTTTTAGCACAACTCGTCCATTGCGCATCAAGGAATGATTCTCCACTCTGACTATTTTGCCTCCTATAATAATCAATTGAAATCCCACCGAAAATTGATGTGGCACACTGTATGTTGCCCTTTCTTTTACATTCTCCGGATCAAAAACTACCAAATCCGCTACCATGCCCTCTTGGATGATCCCTCGATCACCTAGTCCAACAGTACGCGCCGGTTTGCCTGTCATTTTGAAGATGGCCTCGTGGATTGTCATCAAAGAATCTTGAACTACATACTGTTGTATGACTTTGGCAAAAGTGCCATATCCTCGCGGGTGCTCCATAGTAGTGCTACCATCAGATGCTATCATTACACTCGGATGAAGCATCATGGCTTCTTGGAGTTCGTCATTCATCACAAAGTATGCAGCACTTGCACCATACGGACCTATGATATCTCGGAGAATAATCTCAAAGGGCCGGTTATATTCAACAACAAGTTGTTGGAGTGTTTTGCCTTTATAAGGCACAGATCCAAATAGTGTCGCCTCAGGACCATTGCGTTGCATGATTTTATTGCGCAAGTATTCGAGTAGCTCCTCCCCTCGTTCCAATTTCACTCGGCCATATGTCCGGGGGTTCTTGGCCCACTTTGGAAAAACAATCCCAATCCCCGTGTAGCTTGCAGAATAGGGGTATAAATCAGCAGTCAATCGATACTGCTTGTTCTGAGGGCTTTCAAGAATAGATAAAATCTCTGTTGCTCGATTGGTATCCTTGCCATAGACTACTTTGAGATGAGATATATTGACATTGCAATACTTTGTCAAGGCGATCATCTCCGCTAGAGATTGATCGATACGATCATTGTCTTCGTTTCTAATATGACTTGTGACAAGTCCGTCATTAAAACCTACAACGGCAGCCATTTTGGCCAACTCCAAACTGTCAGCAAAATACCCCGGAAAATATTCTAACCCCATCGAAAGCCCCCAACATCCGGCATCCATAGATGATTGAATCAAATCAACCATACGATCCAAATCAACTCCATCAACATCCTCGGAGTCCCCTATCCCACTCTCTCGCCGAATCGTCCCGTGGCCGATGAAAGGAAGAATATTGACTCCCGGCACAATGGAATCCACTTCTCCTATCCACGACTTCAACTTACTGCTCTCGACACTCGATCCGTCCATGCCCAACGCAATGCTCGTCACACCCATAGAAAGAAAATTTTCAAATCCCGGAGTTCTCAATGGATCTCCATGTGCATGAATATCTATAAATCCCGGAGATATGTACAGATCCTTCAAATCAATAATAGTATCCACAGTGGCAATGACGTCATCCAATTGTCCAATCCAAATAATCTTTTGCCCATCCACAATGATATCTCCTTTAAAGGGTGCTGATCCAGTTCCGTTAATGACCATACCATTTTGAAGAAGCATCGAACCTGTAATCACTACTTTAGGACGGCAACCAAACGATATGAGAAAGATCAAAAAAATAAATAGCCGCATGATTGAGAATATAAAATGACTAGTAGCCTTGTAGCGGATGGTGACTCAACTCACTAACTACTTTCTCAAATATATAGATAAGTATAGTAAGTGCAGAAATATCAACCGCCCTTCATTAAATTTACACGATTATGCGCAAATCTCAATTCTTAAAACATCTACAAGAACTTAACGAAGACGAACTTCGCGAAGAACTCTCCGCCCTCTTTGAACAGGTGTCGGAGGTCAAAGTGTACTATGCCATGGAACTCGGTTCTGAAAAAGAGCGAAAAAAACTCTATGACAAAGCCAAAAAAGAAATCGACGCCAAATACAAGACAAAGTCTTTCAGAAGACCGAGACGTCCGCGCATTCAAAAAGTAAATCAGATTCTGGCTGAAATGAAGCGCAAAAGTATTTTCTCTCATGAAATGGCAGATCTATACCTATATGATGTTGAAACTGCCATTGCTTTTATGAGAAAGTATGGTTTTTACTCCGCAGTGTTGAGCAACCATATTGTCAAAACCTTTCATCTCGCTTGTCGCATCATACAAGACCAGATTCTTCAAGAATCCTACAGAGAGAGAAGTAGAGATATCCTCCTATCCATTCTTTACTATCCTACAATTCATATGGAATTGGAACCCATCCATGATCAAACTTTTAGATCGTAAAACAATTGAAAAGAATCATAAGATCACACGGATTATAGACCAATACAACCCAAGTGAGTTTATGATCGTACAATAATCCTGTTGACTAATGGTTTTCCCTATATCACGACTGCCAAAATCCACGTTACTAAACCTATATCAATTTAGATCACATGAACAAAGTAATTCTTATTCTGACAACCTTCGCATTGTTGGGTAGCTGTAAAAACCAAAAAGCTGAAATATTGCAAAAACAAGTAGATCAACTCAATGAACAGCTCTCTAAAACACAAGAAGCAAACTCAAGTCTACTAGATCGCATGGCAGATCTATCCATTATCAATAAATCAGGTGCCGAAAGTATCCGCAGTTCACTCGAAAATCTCAATCGCCAAAACGCTTTCATTCAAGATCTGACTACAAAGATTCACGAAAAAGACTCCATCAACTTTGCTCTAGTCAATAACTTAAAACGTAGCTTACTGGATGTCAATGATGAGGATATCCAGATAGAAGTCAGAGGCAGTGCTGTCTATGTATCACTCGCAGATGATATGTTGTTTCAATCCGGTAGTGCTCAATTGTCACCAAATGCCAAAGGCATCCTAGGAAAAGTAGCTCGCATCATCAATGATCACGATGGTGTTAATGTCCTCGTTGAAGGACATACTGACAATGTCCCCATTTCCAATACTCGGGTCAAAGACAACTGGGATCTCAGTGCTTTGCGTGCGACTTCAGTTGTGCGAGAACTTCAGAGAAACCATGAGGTAGATCCGGCTCGGTTGACAGCTGCCGGAAGATCTTCGTACGTCCCAAGAGGTGAAAACAATACCAGCTTTGGCCGGGCCAAGAATCGCCGTACCGAAATCATAATTACCCCTCAATTGGATCAGTTCTTTCAATTGTTAGAGGCTCCCGAATTGATGGATTGATACATAATAAGATCAACTTAGATAAGAAGTAATAGATGGCTCGCCTTTTTTCTTCAACGATTGGTCTCTTGGCAGTCTATCCAACTTCCGATTCATCACCCAAAACCAAAGAGGTTGAGCCAAGGCCAATATCATCATGCCAGGATAACCCGTGGGCATTTGAGGACTCTCTTCGAGAGACTCGAGGATTTGATATTTCTTGCTTCCGTTGTAGTGATGATCTGAATGACGAGACAGGTTGAACAGCAATAACCGCCCTATGGGATGGTCAGAATTCCAAGAATGAGTATGCCTTACTTTATCATAGCCACCTTTATCATTTTTCTTTCTCAATAGTCCATAGTGCTCGATATAGTTTACGGTCTCTAACAATAGAATGCCGATAACAGCCGCACTCACAAACGCAAGCATTACCTTCATTCCAAAAAAGGAGTAGATTAATACCAAAACAATCACATTGGCAATCGAATAAACCACCATTCTATTGGATAAAGAAAGCAGATGCTTATTCATTTGCCGCATCCGATTAAACTCGAGGTTCCAAGCCTCTCGATAACTCCCAAAATGAGAAGTAACCCAAAAGGTAAATAGACTTTCGTTGCGCAATGCCGTTGCTGAATCTTGAGGCGTAGCAACGTTCTTGTGGTGACCTCCATTATGATAGGGAAGAAAGTGCGTATTCAATGAGGTCAGCAAAAGCAACTCTCCAATAAATTGCTCCACTCTGTTTCTTCTATGTCCAAGTTCGTGACCAACATTAATGCCACATACACCACAGAGCAACCCCATACTAATAACTCGGCCATAATATTCAGAACTACCCAAAGATGTATCCCTTATCACAAACAAAAACAATACGAGGGACAACAACTGAATAGGTAACGCCAAATACAAAATCCAATCATAGATCTGTACGTTTTTCTCATCTTGCGCAATCCGATATTCTATGTTCGTATTGTCGGGTTTTATGAGCAGTTCCAATATCGGTACTGCCACATAAAACAGTATTAACGGAACGAAAGATCCGATTCCTGTGACGTAAAATGAATATATCACACTGATGGGCAGTATATATACCAACAAATACTTTAAACGTTGCATAAAGTAAGATTTTATAGTTTTGAAATTCCCTTGGTTATAACATGGATCAAATCATCAAAGTGGGCAAGCAGTTTGTCATATTCACCTTTCAAGAAGAAAGGCCCCTCCAATCCCTTTAACATCATGACAACAACACGTGCATATACCTTCGGCTTACCCGGTATCTCGAGCGTTCCATGCTTTATTCCCTTCTTAAGAAGAACATGGATCTGTTCAACCTCCCACTGTTCCATCTCGTCTTTCATTTCATTTAGAAACTCATAAAACTCGTAAAACTCGGGTCTGAGCGTCTCTCTATAGTTTATTGAAGTACTCAAAATCTTCATTCTTTCCAGCATGTAAGCCTTTAAGATATCTCGAACATCAACATCCTCTTGGGCAAAAATCACACTAAGTGCGCTCTTCAAGTTTGCCAATTCTCTTTCGACTATAGTCTTGAACAATAATTCCTTGCTGTTAAAATGATAATACAATGAGCCTTTTGCCTTGTGTGCAGCTCTTGCGATGTCCTCCATTGATGTTTTATAATATCCGTACTTGCCAAATGTCTGTCCCGCAACCACAGCAATTCTCTCCTTAGTTCGATTCATTGTACTTTTTGACCATTTTCGTTTATTGGTCAAATATAAATAGTTTTTCTTTCTTCGCAGTGAAATTTTGGATAGATCATTATCCTTAAATATTCATAAGTGACGAGTTGCACACTCAATATCAATAAGTGAAGATGCCTATCTACGTTTTTTTACTTGGCTATAGAGTGTATCGAAGACAACAACAGAGAGAATGATCAATCCTCCAACAATGGTATTGATGGATGGCACTTCAGACAAAAACCAATAACCCCAAACTATGCCATATATAGGCAAAATGGCAGACAATATACCCACTGTACTTGCTCGAAAAACCTTCAATCCCCCTACGTACAACAAATGTCCAAATGCTGAGGTAAAGACCCCAAGAGCAGCAATCGCCACCCACTCAGAAGGGCTCGTATCACTGGACATATATAATAAAAAAGGACTCAGTAATACGGCAACAATCCCCAACTGAGCAAGCATAATCAACAATCCATCATGGCGCTCCGTTAGTCTCCGGGTGACAATATTGCGCAGACTATAGCACAAAGCAGAGCCCAACCCAAGATAAATTCCTAAAGTTGTATTCTGTGATAAGGATTCGATTGGAGATACCATAATATAAAGTCCACACAATACAACAACCCCAAGTATCAAGTCCATTTTTTTTACAGGAATGCGTAAAAGAAGCGGTTCAAGTACAGCCGTTATCGCCGGATGTACAAATAATGTGAGCATCGCAATAGCCACGGAGGAATAATCCAAAGAATAGAAATAAGTCAACCAATGAGCTCCCATTAACAATCCTGACAAAAACATCAATATGTGATCCTGACGTGTTCCGATACGAGCCATCTTCTTGGTACACATGCTGACAACTAGGATGACAAAATATCCGATCAAACTCCTATAGAATATCACGAGCGTGGAAGACATGGTCACATACTTTCCTAGTACTCCCGAGGTACTGATGAATACAATACCGAGATTGAGTAAGAGCAACTCCTTTAATCTATTGGAAGATTGCGGCATAAATGATGTCGACTAACTTTTTAAGATTTTAACACGGATAGATTTGGAGATGGGCGTACCACTGCCCTTCGCAAATTGATTGAGTGGGATCAAGGGATTGGTCTCCGGAAAGTAAGCCGCCAAATTGCCGATCGGGATATCATATGATACCACGTGAAAATTGTGTACGCTCCTATCAACATCATCATAGCTGGAGGTGATACTGACGATGTCCAAATTTTTCAGATTGAGGCGCTCCAAGTCTTTTTCGTTCATCAAAACAATCCTACGTTCATTAAATATACCGCGATAACGATCATCAAGACCATAAATCGTCGTGTTAAACTGGTCGTGAGACCTTATAGTCATCATCAGAAATTCATCTTTCTCCAGTGCGTGATCCGGCAATGGACAGACAGAAAACTGGGCTTTGCCTTTTGGCAGTTTAGAAAAATCCAATTTTCTTGAATTGTTGGGCAAGTAAAACTCCTTTCCTCCTGCTACTCTTTTGTTATATTGCTCAAACCCACTTATTACGGCTGAAATATCCTTTCTTATAATCTCATAATCATGTGCATAGGCATCCCAATCAACACAACTGTCGGTTGGAAAAACTGACTTAGCTATACCGCAGACGATGGCCGGCTCACTCATCAAATCACTAGATACAGGGTTGAGTACTCCTTGTGAGGCATGCACCTTTCCCATACTGTTTTCAACCGTTACTCTTTGAGGTCCTTGGCGGGAAATATCTTTTTCGGAACGTCCTAAAGTGGGCAAAATCAATCCCACGTGACCGGGATACAAATGAGTTCGACAGAGTTTGGTGCTGATATGAATAGTCATATCACATTGTTGCATAGCTCCGGCGCAGATCTCTGTGTCAGACATCGCTCCGATGATATTACCTCCTAAGGAAGTAAACACTTTTACTTTGCCCGCTTGCATGGCCATAAAAGCTCGGACGACATCATACCCCTCTTCAAGTGGTGGTTCAAAACCATATTTAGATCTGATGCGGCTTGCCATATCCGGAGACAAGCGGTGATTGATGCCTACTGTTCGATCTCCTTGAACATTGGAATGACCTCTCACGGGGCATGTACCCGCTCCTCGTTTTCCAAGTGCTCCTTTCATCAACAGGATATTGACACATTCTTTGATATTGTCAACACCATTTTTGTGTTGCGTTAGACCCATAGCCCAACAGATTATAATCTTCTTGGCCGGGATAAGCAACTTCAATGCCTCGTCCAATACATTTCTGGATATTCCTGCTTGACGCAACAAAGTATTGACATCATATCCATCCAAGTCCGTCTTGAGTTGATCAAATCCCGTTGTATATTTTTCTATAAATACCGTATCCAGAACATTCTCGTTCTGGAGATGAGCACTGAGCAACCCCTTCATAATGGCTTTTAAAAGAGGGATATCTTGATTGATACGCACGCGCAGGTACACATCCGTGATCGCCGTTCCACTACCGAATATGTCTTGAGGACGTTGAGGGTTTTTGAATCGTCTCAATCCCGCTTCTTCAAGGGGATTGATGGTGATAATTTTAGCTCCATTGTCTTTGGCCTCTTGCAGTGTGGTCAACATTCTCGGATGATTGGTACCTGGATTTTGACCGATGATAACAATGACTTCTGCCTCTTTGAAATCCGATTGCAATACGCTACCCTTACCGATACCCAAGGTTTCAGATAGTCCGACACCACTACTTTCATGACACATATTGGAGCAGTCAGGCAGGTTGTTGGTTCCTAACCTCCTCGCCAATAGACCATAGAGATACGCCGCTTCATTGGAAGACCTTCCTGAAGTATAGAATACTGCTTGATTGGGGTCATCGAGTTGTCTGAGTTGATTGCCAATCAGCCGATATGCTTCCTCCCAACTTATCGGTCTGTAGTGCGTATCTCCGGATGTGATGAGCATAGGTTGAGTAATGCGGCCGCTTTTACCCAATTGAAAGTCAGACCAACTCCTTAGTTCATCGATGCTATAGTGTGAGAAGAATTTTTCGCCGACTTTTTTTAGGGTAGCTTCTTCCGCCAGTGCCTTGGCTCCATTCTCGCAATACTCTCCCAATACAGACCTTCGGTCATCCGGATCCGGCCATGCACATCCGGGACAGTCAAATCCTCCTTTTTTATTCATCCTGTTGATGGCATAGAAAGCTCGCTTCAGATCCATCTCCGAGTTCAGATACCACATGGCTTCTTTAATAGCAAGAAATCCTGCTGCGTAGGATGCCGGTTTACTCACTTTTATCCCGGTGAGCTGCTCAGAAAATATAGATGTTTTCTTCTTCACGCCCAATCATTCATAAGTAGTTGACTATAAATTAAATACATATTAACTATTCTGAAATTTCCTCAATAGCCTTCCTGTTTGTTCTTGCAATTTTTTCTTAAAAAACTGAGTCCAACCCAACAACTTACCTTTCCAACCCATGGCTTGACTCGCCCATCGATGTAGATCAAATCTGTCTGTATGCTTGACAATCTTATCATTCTTGATGACCATTTCGGCTCGAATGATATTGTGAACAGTTCGCCCTGTTTTTGAAAATGTATAGTTGGCCTCCCAATGCACTTTGGCATGATCAGGCGATTCTTCCAAGATCCGATAAGAAATCCTCAGGTCTTCAGAATTTTGACACAACATACGCCACATATCTCTTGCATCTTGACCCTTCAATTGACCAAACGCCGGGTCATTAAACACGATACTTTCATGATAACAGGCAGCCATGTCATCACTGTTTTTATTTTCAAAAGCCGAATAGAATCGAGTTGCTACAGTGTCCATTTTTACGTTGCACTAATCATTAAAACCTAAATATACAATACTAATAGTTGAAAAAATGGTATAACGCTGCGGCTAGCAGGGCTTAAAGCCCAAGATGAAAAAGGCATGACCCTCCCGGATATAAATATCCCGGCAAAAGTGTGTATAATAAATAGCATAAAATAGGATATTGTTTCGGTACGCCTCTGTGCTCATATGTTTAAGAATTCCTCATAAAGAGTCTCCCTTGATGAGCCAAATGAATCAACCCCTCCCCACCACGCATTGCCAGCTCATAAAGTGCAATATCTTATACACACTTCTGTCACAGATACTAAAACGCAATCAAGATTTGTCTATACCTTGTATTGCGCAAATAAGCTAAACAATAGGTTTTAAAATGATATCATGGTATAGACGTAAAAAAGGCACTCTTCCCTCCCGGAAGAATGCCTTTATTATCTAAATATTAAGGTGATGATCTAATCTCGTCTGCGATCGTCTCGTCGTCTGTCATCTCGTCGTTTATCGTCTCGTCGTCTGTCATCTCGTCGTCTATTGTCCTTTTGGTGATTATCACCATCTCCCTCTTCACGCTTTAATAAAACTTTTCGAGACAATCGAAATTTTCCGGATTTAGGATCGATACCGACTAGTTTAACTTTAACATCGTCTCCGACGGAATACACATCTTCCACACGATCGATTCTTGTATGGGAGATTTCAGATACATGAAGTAATCCACTTTTACCTTTAAAGTCAACAAAGACTCCATACGGCATAACACTCGCTACCTTCGCGTCAAATATATCACCAACATCGGGTCTAAAAGCAATATCATCAATCACGCGTTTTGCTTCTTTGATACCTTTGGCGTCTGTGGAGAAGATACTCACAACACCCATGTTGTCCACTTCTTCTATATTGATTGTCGTTCCGGTATTGGCTTGTAGCTCTTGAATCACTTTGCCACCGGGACCTATAACAGCACCTATATACTCCTTGTCTATTTTGAATTCAATCATTCTCGGAGCATGATCTTTTGGTTCTTCTCTAGGCTGACTAATGGTCTTGGCCATTTCAGCAAGGATGTGGAGTCTTCCTTCTTTAGCCTGCAACAATGCCTCCTCAAGCAAGTCATAAGAGAGTCCTTCTATTTTGATATCCATCTGGCAGGCAGTAATTCCGTCCTCGGTGCCCGTAACTTTAAAATCCATATCTCCCAATGCATCTTCATCTCCAAGAATGTCCGTGAGAATCACATTGCGTTCACCATCAGAAATCATCCCCATTGCGATGCCGGATACCGGCTTTTTGATTTGAATTCCAGCATCCATTAAAGCCATAGCCCCTGCGCATACAGTGGCCATAGACGAAGACCCATTGGATTCTAGGATATCAGATACTACTCTTATTGTATAGGGGGTGTCTTCCGGCATCACTTGCTTGAGTGATCGCCCGGCCAGATTGGCATGACCGATCTCTCGACGACCCGGCCCTCTCATCGGCTTGGTTTCCCCAACCGAAAGAGCGGGAAAATTATAGTGAAGGAAAAACTTGTCATATACCGTCTCCATAGCTGTATCGTTGAGGATCTGATCCTGCTTGGTACCTAAGGTTACAGTCGTCAATGATTGTGTCTCACCTCTGGTAAAGATGGCCGAACCATGAGCCGAAGGCAAATAATCAACTTCCGTCCATATGCCTCTAACAGTCTTAGGATCGCGACCATCAAGACGAACCCTTGTGGACATGACCATCTCTCTGATCAATTCTTTTTTGACTTTCTCAAAGTAAGAACTTACATCTTCACCATGCTGTTCTATCCAGTCTTCATCTTTGTTTTCTTGAATATGGGCTGCCAAATCCTCTTTGATAGCTGTAAAGCCATCCTTGCGTGTTTTCTTGTCCAATTTGCCTTGAGCTATCTCAAGAATTCGATCTTTGGCAAAATCCAGTACTAGGTTCTTGATTTCAGTATTTTCTTCTTCAACCGGCAATTCTCTCTTTACCAAGGCTTTTTCACCTACCTTCTGGGCGAGATCTAACTGAGCATCACATTGCAACTTGATCACTTCATGCCCGGCTTTTATGGCTTCTATCAATTCTTGCTCATCACATTCCTTGGCATCCCCTTCAACCATCATAACGTTGTCTTTAGTAGCCGCCAATATGATATTCAATGTGGCATTTTCGAGTTCGGATTTTAGTGGGTTGACGATGTACGCTCCATTTATTTTAGCCACGCGACATTCAGAAAGGGGGCCGGCAAATACGATATCTGACACTGACAATGCAGCTGATACTGCCAAAGCAGCATAAGCATCAGGCAGGATCTCCTTATCAACTGAGATTAGATTGACGATAACTTGTGTCTCATTCATGTATCCATCCGGAAACAGAGGACGGATCGCCCGGTCAATCAAACGACAGACCAAAATCTCATGTTCGGACAATCTCGCTTCTCTTCTAAAAAAATTGCCGGGGATTCTTCCGGCTGCCGCATACTTCTCTTGATAATCCACGGAGAGCGGAAAAAAGCTCTGTCCCTCACGGGGTTCGTAAGCAGATACAACGGAGGCGAAAATCATCATATTTCCGACTCTAACAACAGCAGATCCATGTGCCTGAGCAGCAAGTTTGCCGGTTTCTATCGTTACCACCTGCCCATTAGGCTGTGTAAACGATGTGGTAATAGGTGTTTGTAAACCCATAATATATATAGCTAAAGGTTAATAATTGTCAAGGGGTGTCGCTTTGAGCCCTTAGACGATGTAAATAAATTAAATTTCTTCTTTGTGTTTTCTCAACCTATGCCATACATCCTCCATTGAATCTCCTTCTTTAAGGAAACCTATCTGTATCGAACATTCGAAACCTATTAAATATCGAAACCAAGCAAGAGTGGTATAACTTACTTTCTTATACCCAACTTCTCAATAAGTGAGCGGTATTTTTGAATATCCTTGCTTGCTATGTATTTGAGTAGTCGTTTTCTTTTTCCCACGAGGGTTAAAAGTGCCCTCCTACTGGAGTGATCCTTTTTATTCTCTCGAAGATGATCGGACAATGCATTGATGCGATAGGTAAACAAAGCCACCTGTCCCTCAGATGATCCTGTATTTTGAGCACTTCCACCGTACTCAGCAAAAATTTCCTCTCTTTTTTCTTTAGTCAAATATGTTGCCATAATGTTGTTACATTTACCAAATAGGATTACGAAAATCGTTATTAGCGGCGCAAAGATAGTTTTTAATTTAACAAAAATCACCCTATGAACTTACTTACTTTAGAAACTTCCATTCAACTATTGTGTCTTGCCATCCTGTCGATCCTCTTTCTTCAGTCAGGATTCAACAAGGTTTTTGACTACAAGGGCAATCT
>JAJRXG010000365.1 GCA_024276375.1 Bacteroidota bacterium
AAGACCCGTTCGGGAAAGATTATGCGTCGCATCTTGCGAAAGATAGCTTCCAATGAAATGGATAGTCTCGGAGATATTTCTACTTTGTTAAATCCGGAAGTAGTAGCGGAGATTACCAAAGGGGCATTGACCTAGAAATGACTTCAGTGCGATGTGCTCTTTTGTGTCACTGCTTCCTTTAATTTAACCATCGAGATTACTAGGTGTATCGGACACTTTGAATTGCCGTGAGCCTTTGATATTTTTTCACTTACTACGTGTTCTTTTGTCTTACTTTTTTAATCTCCAAGGATGAAAAGCTTTGCGTGATTTGCGTAGTGTTGTGATGGTTCATGTCTCGTAAAGACAATTGATGGGGCTATGGCGTCTAACGAAGATTCGGGAGCAATGATGTTTTAGATCGTATTTGATTGCGGAAAACCGCAAGGATGAGTATATTTACCATCATTCGGATTGCTACTTAGAATGACATATGAAAGCAGCGAAATCTCAGATTACTATATCACTTACGCAACATGTCAAAAGATAACAAAGCTTACTGGAAGCGAAATCTAAAATACCTATTTGGATTGTTGACGATTTGGTTTATCGTATCCTTCATACTAGGCATCGTTTTAGCCGATAGCCTCAACTCGATTAAAATCGGAGGATTTCCCTTGGGGTTTTGGTTTGCACAACAAGGATCAATTTATGTATTTGTAGTTTTGATTTTTATTTATATGCGTCTGATGAACAGACTGGATCATGAGTTTGAGGTAGATGAGATTTAACAGGGTCAGAAGATAGGCAATATGGGTGTACAGACGTGGACATTTATTATAGTAGGCATCACCTTCGCACTATATATTGGTATTGCCTTATGGGCTAGGGCAAGCACCACCAAGGAGTTCTATGTGGCAGGTGGAGGTGTCAATCCGATTGTCAATGGAATGGCTACAGCCGCGGATTGGATGTCGGCGGCATCGTTTATTTCCATGGCGGGTATTATTTCATTTATGGGATACGATGGAGCTGTCTATCTCATGGGATGGACAGGTGGATACGTATTGTTGGCCTTGTTATTGGCACCGTATTTACGCAAGTTTGGCAAGTTTACTGTTCCCGATTTTATAGGCGATAGATACTATTCCAATACGGCACGTACTGTGGCTGTCATCTGTGCATTGATGGTATCATTTACCTATGTAGCAGGGCAGATGCGAGGGGTAGGAGTTGTATTTTCGAGATTTTTGGAAGTTCCGATCACGCAAGGGGTGTTGATAGGAATGGGTGTTGTATTTTTTTATGCCGTATTGGGAGGCATGAAGGGGATTACATATACACAAGTCGCACAATACTGTGTATTGATATTTGCTTTCATGGTACCTGCCATCTTTATATCTATACAGATGGTCAACAATCCGATTCCACAATTGGGATTTGGAGGGACGCTTTCGGATGGGACATATCTCTTGGACAAGCTCAATGGATTGCATATAGAATTGGGGTTTTCGGAATATACTCAAGGCACAAAACCTATGATCGATATGATAGCGATCACTGCTGCGTTGATGTGTGGAACGGCGGGATTGCCACATGTCATCGTCCGTTTTTTTACGGTACCCAAAGTAAGGGATGCTCGAAAATCAGCTGGTTATGCGCTCTTGTTCATCGCCATACTTTATACAGCTGCCCCGGCAATTGCAGTTTTTGCCAGAACAAATCTCATCACTACGGTATCCAATCAGAAGTATTCGGAACTGCCGGAGTGGTTTAACAATTGGGAGACAACAGGATTGTTGGCATTTGAAGATAAAAACGGGGATGGTAGGGTACAATACTACAATGATAAAAATGAAGCTTATACTGAGATAGCGGAACAAAGAGGGTGGAAAGGAAATGAGCTAACCATTGATAGAGATATTATGGTACTTGCCAATCCCGAGATCGCACGGTTGCCCAACTGGGTCATCGCTTTAGTAGCTGCTGGAGGACTTGCTGCGGCTCTATCGACGGCAGCGGGCTTGTTATTGGTTATATCTACCTCTATCTCCCACGACTTGTTAAAGAAGCAGATCTTACCGGGTTTGACAGATCGCCAAGAGTTGTTTTGGGCTCGAGCATCTGCGGCTGTGGGGGTTTGTATTGCGGGATATTTTGGTATCCATCCACCGGGATTTGTTGCGGCAGTGGTGGCATTGGCATTTGGTTTGGCAGCATCTTCATTTTTCCCGGCCATCATCTTAGGTATATTTGACAAACGGATGAATATGCAAGGTGCCATATCAGGTATGGTCATTGGGATTTCGATCATGTCACTTTACATTTTAAAATTCAAGTTTGGTGTTTTTGATGGTGGAAAAGAGGCGGTAGAGTCGTTGCAATCCTCATGGTGGTTTGGAGTTTCTCCTGAGGGGTTTGGCACCATTGCCATGTTTGTCAATGTGATTACGGCACTGGTGGTTTCGCGTCTTACGCCGGCACCTCCATCAGAGATCCGTGAACTTGTAGAGATGATTCGGATACCAAGAGGAGCCGCAAAGGGGATTGTTCATTGAATGTGATCGTATGTTCATAGGAGTTCTAAGTGACTCAGCAGTATGTATTTTTATTAAAATCAATGTATATACGGCTATGTAATCGGTCAATCGAGGGTTTTTGAATATCTTCCTTCCGGGAAATGAGGATTGCGGTGTAGCTACTTGATTCTTATGGAGGGAGAGATAATTTGATAGTTTATATTATTCGTTTACTTCAACATTTTGCAGATGTCATATTTTTCAAAAAACTTCGGTTTTATATTTTTATTGAGCATAGCCACAGTGTTTGGCTGCCAAGGTATTGCAGATGACAATCATTCCGGATTGTCAGATATAGAACTTGAAGAATTGACGATTGAGGAAGTTCATGCGGCATACAGAGAGGGGTTGTATAACTCAGAGGATTTGGTTCGAGCATATCTCAATAGAATAGAAGCAATGGATTCGCTCATGTCTTTGAATAGTATCGTGGTCATAAATTCCAAGGCAATAGAAGAGGCGAGAAGCTGGGATGTGGAATACAAATCGACGAGTGTATTGCGACCTCTTCATGGCATCCCGGTGATTGTGAAGGACAATATTCATACTAAGGGTCTGCCGACGAGTGGCGGATCGATTGCATTGAAGGATTTTGTAAGTACCGAGGATGCATTCTTTATCAAACGGCTTAAAGAAGCAGGGGCGATTGTGTTGGCTAAGTCTAATATGGCAGAATGGGCATTTAGCGCTAAGCATACCAATAGTAGCACTGCCGGCACTACGAGAAACCCCTATAATCCAGAGCATGTACCGGCGGGATCGAGTGGAGGTACTGCGGCAGCAATCGCCGCCAACTTTGGTCTGGTTGGATTGGGAACGGATACGGGCAATTCGATTAGAGGTCCTTCTTCTCACAATGCGCTTGTAGGATTGAGAACAACGCTGGGTTTGACAAGCAGGGATGGAATTATTCCACTGTTTTTGCGCAACGATGTAGGTGGTCCGATGTGTCGTACAGTGGAAGATGCCGTAAGAGTATTGGAGGTGCTTGCGGGATACGATCCCGCCGATACGCTTACTGCTCACAGTATAGGCAAGGTTCCGGACAACTACACACAGTTCTTGAAAAAAGATGGGTTGAAGGGGGCACGCATCGGAGTATTGAGAGAAGTTACTACAGTGGGCATAGATGGTGGGATCGGGATATTGTTGGACAATGCGATTGCAGATATGAGGCGACTGGGTGCTATGGTGATTGACTCGATCGAAATACCTGATTTTGATGTGTTAAAAGAAGATCAATGGTGTGCTCAATTCAAAGAAGATATCGGGACACATCTGCAGACATTTATGAAGATAGATTCGGTACGTACCTTGGATGACATTATTCGCATTGGAGGAGCTACTCCGTTTGGATCCGAGAGATTGCAGCTGTTCAATGAGCATCAAGGGCGTTTTGGGGATAAGGCGATTGCATGTGGAGATGCGTTTACGGATCCGAAGAGGCTTGCATTTAGAAAGGCAATCGAAGATACTATGGATCGCCTTAAATTGGATGCTCTGGTGTATCCTTCATGGAATTTTCCACCTGCTCTGATCGAGGCTTTTGAAGAGGGATACAAAGGCGACAATAGTCAGGTGATCGCACCGCATACTGGACAGCCTGCGTTTACTGTGCCGATGGGTTATACGCATGGAGGTTTACCTGCAGGATTACAAATACTGGGTAGGATGTTTGACGAGGGACGTCTGATTGCGATTGCATATAGTTATGAACAAGGTACGTTGCATCGACAACCACCTAAGGCATTTTCAGACAATAGCGCTGCGGAGGATTGATAAATATATCTTTATACGATTGAATTATAGTAGTTTTTGTCTCATTGACGTCACGTCAAGGAGTCGGTCAATATGTTAGTTTTGTTTTTTACGTTGCTCGATTTCGCGAAGGATTTCTTCATTTGATTTGCCGAGATTTTCGAGGAGAAATTTCGCACTTTCCGCCATTTTATGTTTGGGGTATTTGTCGATAAATGCTTGATATATCTCACGTGCTTCATCCTCTCGTTTGTAATCTTGTTCGAGGATAAATCCCTTGATAAATAGGACATTTGGAGCATGTTCACTCTGAGGGTACACCTCTAGTATCCAATCATAAAGTGACATCGCTTTGGGAAATGTTCTGAGACTTCGAGCCACTTCCGCAGCACCGTATAGATGGTTGGGAACGGCAGGTAGATCCGGAGCGGTGAGTGCGAGCGCTTCGACGGCATCTACATATTTCATAGCGGCTGTTTTGTCGATTCCAGTTTGATTATCCGTTGATTTTAAACGATCAAAGAGGTAGGTCAAGTAGTCTTCTTCTTGCAATGCTTCTTCTTCGATCAGTCCTTTCTTTTTGGCAACTTCGGTACTATTAGGATATTTTCCTATGAGGTATTTATATACGATATTGGATGCGTGACGTTTGCGCAAAGCATACATAACATCCCCTAGTTTCAGCATATAATCGAGGCGATTGGGCAGATCCGGATAGTTGCGCAACAGTGGAAGGAGGTAGGATGGTGTGACGGACAACAGACCTTGTTCGATGGATACATTGATTCCATTTTCGAGGAGTGGGAGGGCGGCTTCCTTGCGATCGATCACATCGGGCAAGTACTTGTTTAAGGAGTCGAGATACACTTCTGCCCGTGTGGCATTGGGTTGCATTTCATAATCCTTGAGCAATTTTTCCAATCCGGTGAGCTGTGCAGGTTGTGGGTCATTACGGCATGCGAGAATGACGCTCAGAACTACTATAGGCAATATATATTTCATGGGTGTACAATGTTCTTAAGTGAGGCAAAGATAGCAAGCCTATTGAAAGAATGCACGAGATTGGTGTTAGATTGGTGTTAAATTGCTTTAATTAGTAGTATGAGTCTCAAATCCGTTACGGAGGTCGATGCGATTTATGGGTCGTAAAGTGGTGGTCATATTGGGTCTTGAGTATATGTAGAAAGTGTTTATGAAGAAGGTTTTGGTTGTTGGACAAGGGATAGCCGGAAGTACGTTGGCTTGGAGTGCGCGGCGACTGGGAATGGAGATAACAATCCTAGATCCGGGAAGTCATCAATCTGCGAGTGCGGTATCCTCGGGGTTGATGAATCCTATAACAGGCAGACACTTTGTGAAGTCTTGGTTGATCGATGCTTTTCTCGATGCCGCTTATCGACTTTATGGAGATATATCACTTACATTGGGGCAGAAATATCTTCACCCCTTGCCTATATTAAGGCATCTATCATCTGTGCAAATTGAGAATACGTGGTATGCCAAGTCCTTGACTCCGGGATATGAACAATATATGTCGGGAGATGCTGTGGACGGCTACCAGAATAGGCATTTTCGAGAGGCCCGTAGCTTTGGGAAAGTGTTGGGTAGTGCGAGATTGGACACGGCAGATATGTTGGCAGCACTTCGTAAAAAGTGGATCGATGAAAACGTTTTGATTGAAGAAAGATTTGACTTTGGTCGTTGTGAATTGACCAGAGACAATGTGAGCTATGAAGGGGAGGAATATGACGCCATAGTGTTGGCGATGGGTTGGGAAGGTATCGACAATAGGTTTTTTCAGACGGATGTCTATCAACCGGCCAAAGGGGAAGTACTCCTCTGCCGGATTCCGGCTATGTCGAGCGAAGCGATCGTAAAGTATCACAAGTTTGTAGTACCTCAAGGGAAGGATGTATTTTGGATTGGGACGACATGGCAGTGGGATGTTGAGGATTCGATCTCTGAAGATTGGAAGTCTCAAGAGCTCATAGATTATCTCGATCGGTACTTGTTGCATGATTATGAGTTGTTGGAGCGCAAGGCGGGCGTACGACCTGCGACGAAGTATCGCAGACCATTGATCGGAAGTCATCCCGATTTTCCAAGACTGTTTTTGTTTAATGGTTTGGGTACCAAAGGGATTACAATGGCACCGTATTGGGCGGGAGAGATGATGGGATATATCAAGAACAGTGCAATGACGGCATCCATATCATTTACCAAGGCATTTGAAAGAACTTTTATGAATTGAGTAATTGGCCGGTAAGAGCACGAGGAAGGCATAATCTATGGAATGGACAAGGTGATAAGGCTGTAATTGGATTTATTTTTTTTGTCCGGATTCTTGATGACTTCATTGTAGGAGGTCGCAATGATCATTTTTTTTATTTGAGTACCTACTTGCTTCAAGACGACCGGAATAGTTGATGGGATCAAGTTTTTTTTGGCGTTAAGCGCAAAAAGTACTATCTTGATATGATTAAATCTATAGATATGTCATTGTCATTAAGGGATCAATCTGAGGCATCTAGGATGATGGATGCATGGGAAGAGGATATCTTGAAGCGCTATCCCGAGGGAGGAGGCAAGCACCGACAAGCGTTTCGCAATTATTCAGAGCCGTCGAGAGAGACGGTCAAGGAGTTCTATAGGCAGAATCACGCGTATCAGACATATGATTTTGTTTTGGCGAAGAAAGCGGAGTTTTTAGGTCTTCATCGAAGGACGATGTCATTGTGGGATGCGGTTTCATTTCTCAACACCTTGGTCGATGATTCTGATCCTGATACGGACTTAGATCAGACGCAACATTTATTGCAGACGTCTGAAGCTATCCGTGCGGATGGTCATCCTGACTGGTTTGTACTTACGGGATTTTTGCACGATTTGGGCAAGGTGTTATGCTTGTTTGGAGAGCCTCAATGGGCTGTTGTAGGGGATACGTTTCCGGTGGGTTGTAGATTTTCGGACAAGGTCGTTTATCCCGAGTACTTTGATGAAAATCCGGATAGCAAGCATGACATATACAGTACGACATATGGTATATATACTCCTCATTGCGGGCTTGAGAATGTCCATATGTCATGGGGACATGACGAATATATCTATCATGTCATGAAGGATTATCTTCCGGAAGAAGGACTGTATATGTTGCGTTATCATAGTTTTTATGCCCAACATAGAGAGCATGGATACGATCACTTGATGAGTCGGCACGACCATGAGATGTTTCGATGGGTAGATGCTTTCAATCCGTATGACTTGTATTCGAAGGCTGCCGAGCCACCCAATGTCCAAGCGTTAAGACCGTATTATGAAGACCTTGCAGCCAAGTTCCTGCCTGATGAAATATCCTTTTAGTTTGTCCTATATACCTGATACTTGGTCTAAAAGTAGAATTGCGAAGTTCCAATAGCTATATATTGCCATTCTAAATCAACATATATCATACAATGGAAAACAAAAGTAGTCACGCCAATACCATTATAAAAAATCATATCATTTGGTCGATGGGAGCAGGTTTTATCCCGGTACCGATTGCGGATTTTTTTGCCGTTACGGCGATACAATTGGATATGATCCGACAGTTGAGCAACCTATATGATGTGGACTTTAAGGAGACCAGCGGCAAGGCGATTATTACGTCCTTGTCCGGTGCTTCTGTGGCTCGGATGGGTGCGCGAGCCATCAAGTTTATTCCCGGTGTGGGGTCGATTCTGGGTGGTGTTACCTTGGCGGTACTTTCGGGTGCATCGACATATGCATTGGGAGAAGTATTTAAGGTTCATTTTGATAGTGGTGGAACATTTTTGGATTTTGACGTAAGTCGTATCAAACGGATGTACGATGAGAAATTTGAAAAGGGAAAAGAAGTTGCCAAAGAGATCCGTAAGGAGCAAGAGGAGCAGGAAAAGAAAGTGAAGACTGCTGAGTCAGATCCCCTCAATCGGATCAAAGAGTTGGCTGAGTTAAAGGAGGCGGGACATCTTACGGAAGATGAATTCAACAATCTTAAAGCTAAGATTTTGAGTGGACTATAAGCGCTTGGCAGAAGTTGTGGTAGTGATATATTAAGAGTGTTTGCTGATGTCTATCCCCGTGGTCTTGCGATAAAATTCAGTCGCATAGGCATCTGTCATTCCTGCGATAAAGTCCACGACACTCAAGGCTTTTAGATAAGGGCTTTTGGTTAATTCGTATTCGGTAAACTGGTGAGGAATTAGATTGAGTGCCATCCGGTCGGTGCCTTTGTTGCGCTGACGTAGGACTGCGGGAACAAACAAGTTGAGGAGGTGAGACATCACATGATATCCGGTGATTTCTATTTCGACGACAGAATGATGATTGTAAATAGCCTTTTTGGAAAGGGTCATAATGTCGGATAGCGAGGGGCTGGACGATTCTATAAAGTCTATAAGAGTGTTGTTCCACTTGCCATCGAGAATTTTATCTTGAAAGTTAATAAAAGTGTCTGCGGCTTGCAATGTTAGTGCGTTGATGGCCTTGGCTCTAAGGTAGGCGATGGAGTCGTTGTTGTCTTTGATTTTTTTGAAGGATATCAATATCTTGTTGAGATTGTCCTCCGGGCGATCGAGGTCTTCGATGATGTTAAAAAAGGATTCGCTGACCGTGTTTTTGTCCATGATACCGAGCCGGTGCGCATCTTCCATATCGATGATCCGGTAGCAGATATCATCTGCTGCTTCTACGAGATAGACAAACGGATGGCGTTTATATACAGTTGGGTTATTTTGATCGGGATGCATGTTCAGCTCCTCAGCTACACTGAGAAACATCTCCTTCTCAGATTGAAAGAAACCGTATTTTTTTCGATGTTTGAATTTTTTGTTGATTGCTTTTGATTCGCAGGGGTATTTTAGAATCGCGGATAGCGTGGAGTAGGTGAGTCCCATACCACTCTCTGGCTTGTCACGGTATGGATGTGTCAACACGCGAAATGCATTGGCGTTGCCTTCAAACGTTATCAGATCCAACCATTCGATGTCGCTAAAGTAGGAACGTAGCGGTTTGCCTTCAATACGGGTTTTGGCATGCTCCATAAAGTAGTTGGAGATTGCCCGCTCTCCACTGTGACCAAATGCAGGATTGCCAATATCGTGTGCAAGACACGCTGCGGCAATCACACTTGACAAATCAAATTGGTAAAATTGAAGCGAATCAGTATCCATGGGGTCTATCTCATTGATTGAGAGATGCCTGCCGATGATCGTGCCCAATGATCTACCTACACTCGCTACTTCCAATGAATGCGTCAGTCGATTATGGACAAAAGTACTGCCGGGCAGTGGAAAAACTTGGGTTTTGTTTTGTAATCGACGAAATGAAGAGGCAAATATCAAACGGTCAAAATCTCGTTGATATTCAGTCCGCGGGATCTGTGTTGATTTGCTCGACCCGGTTCTTCTGTTAGAATAGCAATTGCTCCATTTCATCATGAGGGCAAAGGTAGTCATACCCGCCGGATAGCGGGATTAGGTTTTGAGTTTATGTTGGTATTCATCTCTAAGGATGGAGTATATATGCTCGTCGTAGAATTTTTCTTTTTTAGAGACATGATCTCGGAGGCATCCATCTTTAGTCATACCGCATTTTTCTAGTACACGGATAGAAGCAGTATTGGATGCGATGACGCCTGCTTGAATCCTATGGAGATTCATGGCTTCAAATCCATACTGAATCAATTGCGGTAGGGCTCTGGACATAATACCACGTCCCCAATACGCTACTCCGATCCAATATCCCATCTCAGCACTATGGCGATAGATGTCATCAAAAGGAATCACTCCGCAGATACCTACCAATCTATCATCCTCGTAGATACCATGATTCTGTCTTGGCTTCTTAGCAGTTTCCAATGCTAAAAATGCCTTGGCGTCCTGTAGTGTATAGGGATAGGGAAAGTAGTCCCTGAGGTTGTCAGATATTCTATGATCATTGGCTATATATGCGATCCGCTCTGCATCTTGGGTCTCCAGTTTTTGCAATGTTACGATGCTCATAATCTCAATGTATAGGTGCGGCGAGATCTAATTCTTCCTTGTGATTTGTTAAAACAACAATGATAAATTCAATTAATTCGCGCAATTCCATACCGATCATCTCGGCGCCACGGAGACATTCTTCACGATCGACCTTGGCGGCAAATGTAGCGGTCTTAAATTTTTTCATTACAGACTTGACTTTGAGGCCTTCTATTCTTGTGGGGCGAATGAGGGCTGCAGCCACAATAAATCCCGTGATCTCGTCTGCTGCAACGATGCATTTATCAAGCATGGATATTCTGGGTACGTTCCAAGGCGTATAGTGTCCGGCGATGGCATGGGCAATTTCTTTTTCTCCGCGATCTTTTAATTTTTGGACGATGACATTGGGGTGTTGCTCAGGAAAAGCCTCATAATCAGCATCATGAAGTAGTCCGGTAATCGCAAAGACATGAGGATCTTCGTTAAAAAGATGTCCCATGGCCTCCATGACTAGTTCTACGGTACGGGCGTGCCTTATCAATGATGGAGATTTTGTCATCTCATATAGCATCTCTTGTGCTTCAGCTCTAGTGATCATCCCGTATTAATGTTTATTTCAATGAAATGCAAAAATAGAAATATCGACGGGATCATGCCTTTTTGTCCCTATGGGATACTGTCATAATACGGCTCGTACGAACATTCAAGTTAAAGATTTTCTCATTTTCCGTCGGCTATTATGTCCGCCCTCAAAAGCACAGTACTGGTATAGGTGCGTTAAAATTAATCTAATGGGCAACACTAGAGGTATCTGAAGGGAGATGTATTTTTTTTATGATAAAAAGTAAGTACATTTCTGACAGAACCCTCTTATAGCATTGTATTCATCAACTCAAACAATAAACATTATGACACATCGAATCAAATTTTTAGCATTGATCATCTCATTGGGCTTTTACAATGTATGTGCTCAGGACGTCGAAAGAGAAGGTCTGTTGGGAGATCAATTTAGTCTTGAAAATGCTTTAGAAGCGTTTAAGAATGCCCCGAGCCTCGAAGCTTTCGAAAAAGCAATCAATGAAAAGGATAATAGCATTCACAACCTTGACCTGAACAATGATAATGAAGTGGATTATATCACGGTTCAGGACGAAACGGACGGCCAAGCTCATGCCATCGTGCTGTCTGTTCTTGTTGCCAAAAATGAGACCCAAGATGTAGCTGTCATTGAAATCGAAAAGACAGGGGACGGATCTGCTCAATTACAAATCATCGGAGATCCCGACTTTTATGGAGAAGATATGATTGTCGAACCCATAGAACTGGAAGGAAGCAGTACATCAAGTGGTCCATCGGATGCATACGTGTTTAAGAAAGTAGTGGTCAATGTGTGGTTATGGCCATCTGTAAGATTCCTCTATCACCCGGGATATGTAGTTTATAGATCACCATGGAGATGGCATCACTATCCTAGATGGTGGAACCCCTGGCGTCCTCTGGCATGGACTGTCTGGCATCCACTACGCGTACGGCATGCACCGAGATATCATGTTTCTAATGTACATCGTGTAAGCGTCGCGCACAATATTTATGCACCTAAAAGAAGAACTTCTCAAACAGTTGGTAGGGTACATGGAACCAAAATCACCCATGCCAGATCGATCAACAAGTCCAATCGAAAATCTGTCACTGTTACCCGATCAACTAAGGTGACAATGCGCGGCAACAATCAGAATAGAAGTATCAAAAAAACCAATCAGACAACACGTGTAAAACGAAAAGGATCCGGTACTACCACCGTTCGGAAAAACAAGACCACCAAGAAAAAAGGCAATAAAAAAGTCGTGAAAAAGAAAAAAACGGTCAAGCGTAAGAAGAAAAGGTAAAGAGCTGTACCATAACATATTATCCCCATTGACATCTATAAACCTACACTTTTACGAATTGTAAGCTCGCTAAGAATAGGAGCTTTCTCGGGGGTGAGTCGGTTAAGGTGATGGGCACATCAGGGCCTATTGTTGGATGATATGAACGTGGTGAGATGATGCCTTCCGTTGAGGTAGCCGGAAAAATTGCCGAAGCTCTCGAAGTTAGTCTTGATTATTTAGTTGGTGCTACAGAGACACTACACGAAACAAATGTTGTCAATCTCATTTTAGATATTCAAAAACTACAGGATAATGATAAGCAACATGTTTTTGCGCTCCTCGATGCTTTTCTTAAGCAAACTAAATTACAGGCCTTTGGATGCATATCCAATATTTATTTTTTTTATAACATTCTTGTAATTTTGCCCAAAGAGAAACATCTCCACCATCGAAATCGAAGTATAAACTTTGATCCATCCAAAATGGAGCACGTAATTTAAGAATATCAAATAATTCATCTGGAGTAATGGTGAAATCTCCATAGTCATAATAATAGGAAGTAGTCCATTTGCCAATAGATCTAAAATATTTAACTAGCTTTTTTACTTGCTTGATGGTTAAACTAAATCCTATGATAATCGCCCCTTGTTTAGCGCCCTCAAAGAAATTGCCTCCTCCAGCTAGGGAGGCGAGGCCACCGCCGGCGATACCTGCCAAAAGTTGACCTTCCGGACTCCATCCTTGGGTAAAAGATCCAATGCCAGAACTTCCAGCACCCTGAAAGAATCCTTGTCCATTTATTGTATTGTTGATGCCATTGGCAACCACTCCTATCCCTGCTCCTTTTGTTGCAGCTATAGCAAGTGCCAGCCAAGGCAAATCCCCCTCTGGATCTGCGAAGGAGATGGGGTTGTTGAACATGGAGTTATAAGGACTAAGTCCATAAAAACTTTCCGCCTTTGGATCGACCCCTAACCATCCCTGCTCAACTTCTACAGATTTTCAATCTTTTCCCAATACTACTTTTAGCAAAGGGTGGATTTAAAGATAAGGCTTTTCTTTATTTTAGTGGTGTTGTTTTGATTAAAGTTGAGAGGCCCGGGCAGAACACAAAACCCTGGATACTCACGATCTAAAACCTGCAGGCCTGTACTGCAATCAAGGGCTAAAAGTAATTGCTTGACTACCCAGTTTATCTCAGGTCAACAGCCATCAAAATATGATGAGATATTTTGAGCCATTGAAAGTGGAAAACTGACATCATCATCTAATTTAAAAACAACGATTATCTGTCCTAACAATTGGGGGGGGACTATACAACTTGATCATATTAATTTGATCACCGCTACCCGCATCGCAGTTGGTGCTAAAGCATGTCTAAGAGTTGGTATTTAGATATACCTGCAGTGATGGTGTTTTGTCATCATGCCAGGGACAGAGGGCTCTGTTGTTTCTGTCGAGCTTGATGTGGTAGTGGTCAAGGACGGTTTGGAGGGGGAGGCGGGCTTTGATGTCGGAGATTGTCATAGTTGCAAAAAATTATTCCAATTTTCTTCAATGTGTAACATTAGACACAAATC